>NZ_JBIMJO010000009.1:0-91374 GCF_043674095.1 Streptococcus sp. A25 | reverse complement strand
CTGAATAATTTGATTGAACAAGACCATCGTCCAGTAAAGAGACGCAATAAATTCTATCGAAGTTTACGCACTGCCTCACCCACGATTAAAGGCATGGAAGCCATCCGAGGATTATATAAGAAAACCCGAAAAGAAGGCACTCTCTTCGGGTTTTCGGTCTGTACTGAAATCAAGGTATTATTGGGAATCCCAGATTAAATCATAGATACCGTAAGGGATTTTATTCTTTATTTAAAACTTTGCAACAGAACCCGTAAATTGAAGGGCTTGGAAGACCATATTTCCCTGTCTGTCGTTCATCCACTCATGTTAGAAAATGGCTGGACCTTTGAAGATGGACCTGGTGTTATCAAGGATCCCCTCTTTAACAGCGACTATCTCTATCAGGTCTATTTGAAGGCTGATCTGCATTACACTGGCCGTGTGACAGTGCCTGTTCTTTGGGATAAAATATCCAACACCATCGTCAGCAATGAGTCTGCTGAGATTATGCGGATGTTCAATACTGCCTTCAATGACATTACGGGCAATCATGATGATTATTATCCAGCAGACTTGCAGGCTGAGATTGATGCCATGAATGACTTTGTCTATCCAAACATCAACAACGGCGTTTACAAGGCAGGCTTTTCAACCAATCAAGCAGTCTATGAAAAAGAAGTCAAAAATCTCTTTGCTGCCTTGGAGAAATTGGAAGAACATTTAGTAGATAAGGACTATCTAGTTGGCAATCAATTAACCGAGGCTGACCTGCGTCTCTTTACCACCTTGGTGCGATTTGACCCTGTATACTTTGGACATTTCAAATGCAATATCAAGGCCTTGGTGGACTATCCAAACTTGTGGGATTATACCAAGCGGATTTACAACCATGCTGGTATCGCAGAAACGGTTGACTTTAACCATATCAAACAGCACTATTACGGTAGCCACAAGACCATCAATCCAACAGGCATTGTCCCTGTCGGACCTGATTTGGACTGGACACTATAAGATATAAAGGGAGATGATATCCTCCCTTTTCGTATGGTATAATAGTTCAGATTTTTTTAAAAGGAGATTGACATGTCTGAAATTATCGCAAAACGCGTATCCAACTATGAATTATTTTATGATTTGGTCTTTGTCCTGGCCACTTCTTCACTGACTGGACTCTTGCACGGTGACCATATCGGTCTCAGGGAAATTCTACTTTTATCACTGCCAACCTGATTATTATGACCTTGTGGATTAATGAGACGATTTACCTCAACAAATATGGTGAACGGGATTTGTTGGATATTAACACGATTATTGCGTCCATGTTTGTGGTGGGACAACTGTCTCTAACCTTTAGCCATGATTTTGAAGCGACCGCCCTACCATTTACCATCTTTTTGACCCTGTCATATTCGATACTTTGCTTGCAGTACTACCTTCGTGGTCGGAAAATCGGTTTTACGGCAGATATAAAAAATAGTCTCTATATATTTGGGATTTATGTGCTGGTATTTTTCTTGACTTCGGTAGCTATTTACTTTAATTTCTGGACCTATGATGAAAAGAGCCTCTTGCTTTTATATCTCCCGTATATTATTTCCTATTTCTTCAAGGACAAACTCAGTCACGATGCTATGAACTTTCCTCACATCGTTGAACGGTGTCAGTTGATTACCATTATTACCTTTGGTGAAACGGTCATTGCGATTTTGAAGAATTATCCGATTCAGACGCATCTGCTCACTAGTGTTCTCTTCTTCTTGGCAATGGCGTTCTCCTTTATGTTTTACATTTCGCAAACCTATCTCAATATCAACCACCATCAAAAGACAAATGTAGCCACCTTACTCTATGCCCATATGGTACTGGTTTTAGGTATCAACTTCTTCACAGTTTCTGTGGAGGTCTTACCTGGTGAGCATGCTAGTTCGGGCTTGCCTTTCCTCCTCATTGGTTACTTCCTCTACTTTATAGGAATCCTGATGACCAGTCGCTACAACCAGGACCTTTATCAACTAGATAAGATGGTTTGGCTTCAATATGCTATTGTAGTATTCACTACCATCATTCTTCTGATAGCCTTCCACCACCATCAATCTTTGATTGCTGCTATTCTCGTTGCTAGTTCATTTATGATGCTGGTCATCTCTTTCCGCCACCGCAACCGTGTAGAAGCTGACCTTGAAAAATAAGAAATCCGACTGCCAAAAATGGTAGTCGGTTTTGTCTATTATGCTAATTTGCTAGCTGCCGCTTCATCGATGATGAGGACTACATCATCATGGTTTTGAAGGACGCTTGCTGGGACTTGCTCTGTCACTGGTCCTTCCACTGTTGCCTTGATGGCGTCGGCTTTTTCAGGTCCATAGGCCATGAGGACGATGGTTTTTGCCGCCATGATGTTGGCAATCCCCATGGAAATAGCCTGTTTTGGCACTTCCTCAATGGTATCAAAGAAGCGACTGTTGGCCTCGATGGTCGAAGGAGCCAAATCAACCAAGTGAGTCTGACCGTCAAAGGGCGCCCCTGGTTCATTGAAGCCGATGTGGCCGTTGCGACCGATACCCAGGATTTGAAAATCGATGGGTTTGTCTGCCAAAATTTGATTGTAACGGG
The DNA here is from genome assembly GCF_043674095.1 of Streptococcus sp. A25. Taxonomy (NCBI): domain Bacteria; kingdom Bacillati; phylum Bacillota; class Bacilli; order Lactobacillales; family Streptococcaceae; genus Streptococcus; species Streptococcus sp. A25. Next base: position 88,779 of record NZ_JBIMJO010000009.1, on the reverse strand, counting down.
CTGTTTCAGCTGCTGCATCCTCAGCCAATCCATTTGGCAGGTAGGACTGCTTGAAGGGTTTACTATTGAAGAGTTGTTCCTTCATAAAATAGATATAGGACTGATCACTTTCCTCGCCTAGCCCGACATATTCGTCCAGATTGACCGAGGTCAGGTCAGAAAAGTCCAGGTCGCTCTCGCGGATGAGTTTGTAAAATTCCAGGGGACTAGAACCTGTTGCCAAACCGAGGACCTTGGCACCGCCGGCTAATTTTTCTTTTAATAAATTGAAGGCCAAAGCTGCGCCTTCTGCTTGATTTTCAACTACATGAACTTTCATGGTAACCTCCTTTTTGGTATAGACCGTTTTCCTAATTTTATTATATGGTATATACCAATTTTTGTCAAGTCATCTTGCTTACAATTCCCATCCTGCTAGCCTATTCCCCCTAAAAATGCTACAATGAAGGTATGTTAAAAGATTTACTCATTCTATTTTTTCTGGGAAATATCCTCTGTCTGATTGGGTATTTTGTGAAAAATCAAGTCCTGCTCAAGCGTATTCTCTATGGGATTGGTGGACTATTGATTGCATCACCATTTTTAGTTCTGGCCTACTTTTTATACGCTATTTTTTTGTAAGGAGTTGATATGAAAACAACAGATTTTGATTTTGAATTGCCTGAGGAGCTGATTGCTCAAGTTCCTCTTGAAAAACGGGACAGCTCCCGCCTGCTCATCCTGGATAGGGAAAAACAGACCATGGTGGACAGCCATTTTGACCACATCATCGACCAGCTCAATCCAGGCGATGCCCTGGTTATGAACAATACCCGTGTCCTACCGGCCCGTCTCCACGGCTTTAAGCCTGAGACTGGTGGTCATGTGGAATTTTTGCTCCTGAAAAATACCCAGGGGGACCAGTGGGAAGTTCTTGCTAAGCCAGCTAAGCGACTCAAGGTCGGCGCCACTGTTGCCTTTGGAGACGGCAGATTAACCGCCACTGTGACCCAGGAATTGGAACACGGTGGTCGCATCGTCGAATTTGCCTACGAGGGCATTTTCCTAGAAGTCTTAGAAAGCCTGGGAGAAATGCCACTTCCGCCCTATATCCATGAGACCCTAGAAGACCGCGACCGCTACCAGACCGTCTATGCCAAGGAAAATGGCTCCGCGGCGGCACCGACAGCTGGTCTCCATTTCACAGAAGAATTGCTCCAAAAAATCGAGGCCAAGGGTGTCAAGCTAGTCTATCTGACCCTCCATGTGGGATTGGGAACCTTTAGACCTGTATCAGCTGATAATCTGGATGAGCATGAGATGCACTCAGAATTCTATACCTTGACGGCCGAGGCTGCAACAATACTCAACCAGGTCAAGGCTGCTGGCGGACGCATTGTCGCTGTCGGCACCACCTCGATTCGCACCCTCGAAACCATCGGCAATAAATTTGACGGCCGACTGGAAGCTGACTCTGGCTGGACCAATATTTTCATCAAGCCCGGCTACCAGTTCCGCATTGTCGATGCCTTTTCTACCAACTTCCACCTACCCAAATCAACCCTGGTCATGCTGGTATCTGCCTTTGCCGGCCGGGAATTTGTCTTGGAAGCTTATAAACACGCCGTAGACCACCAATACCGCTTCTTCAGTTTTGGCGATGCCATGTTTATCCAATAAGGATTGCACTGTATAAAGGAGTTTGCAATGAATAAAATTGAAAGTCGGCACCAACTCATCCTCTCCCTGGTCCTGGAAAAGAAAATCCACACCCAGCAGGAGTTACAAGATTTGCTAGAGACCAACGGTGTGACGGTCACCCAGTCCACCCTGTCGCGCGATATCAAACAGCTCAATCTTGTTAAGGTCAATGAAGCAAACTCCGCCCACTATATCATCAATCCGATAGCGCCATCTCGGTGGGAAAAGCGGCTCCGCCTCTATATGGAGGACGCTCTAGTCGTTTTGAAACCCGTGCAACACCAGGTGGTTCTGAAGACCCTACCTGGTCTGGCCGGAACCTTTGGCTCTATCCTAGATGCCATGGAAATTCCTGAAATCATTGCAACCGGCTGCGGAGACGATGTTTGCCTGATTATCTGTCAGGACGAGGAAGCAGCGCTGGCCTGCTTTGAAGAGCTCAAGCACTACACGCCACCCTTCTTCTTTTCCAAGTAAGTGACAAAAACTCCTAGTTCCAAGTGAGCTAGGAGTTTCTTTTATTAAAATACCTATTTCAGACTAGTTCAAAATAGATTATTTTGTATTTTTCTTTTTGAACAAATAAACTGCGCTGGCAACTGCAGCAAGGCCCAGTAGGGCGTAAGGAAGGACATTCATGGAAGATGATTTTTCCTCACTGGTCTCTTCTTTTTTCTCAGGCGCTGCTTCTACTTCTAGAGTAGCGACACGCGCCTCCAAGTCCTTCTCAATCTCTTTCAGACGGATAAAGGTTGTTTCCGCCCGCTTGATACTGGTTTCAGTGGCGTGCTTGCTTGCCTCTTCAGGATCTTCAGCTACCAGGGAAATAATTTCCTGGTTCAATACATCCTGTTCCTTAATCCAGTCCGCTTCCAGACTCTTGACTTGGTCAATGACTTCCGTACCAAATTCATCTGGATATTGAGCTACCATATCGTTGATATGAGAAATAACCCAGTACCAAGAATCCGCACTGTATTCTGTGCTGGTGTCCTGATAGGCCTTATAGGTGTCTGTGATATTACCAAAATACGGTAGATAAGGTGCATTGCGCGGACTTCCCATGGCTAACCACATAACTCCGCCACCGACTTCTACAGGCAATTCATCCTTGAGCTGGAAGATATGGGCCTCCATGACATTTTCATTAGAAATCGGATAGGCATAGCCATCGACAGCATTCTTATTCTCAGGCTTGCCCTTACCGTCCAATTCCATTTGGTCCAGAGGTTTCAAATCCAAGCCTTCAAAACGGTTTCGCTGCAGGGCCATGGCATCGTCCAAGCCCAATTTTTTATCCGTCGTGTGCAATAATTCATAGTAATCATCTTCGTAGGTCACCTTGGAATCCGGGTCCAATGACTTGATGCCTGAAAATGACCGCGAACGGTTGGCATCTGATAGCGGTGGATTGTAGGATTGGGCAATATGAAACTGACCGTCCACTTCCTTGTAGGTACCTGCTTCTTCCGCCAAACCTTTGACATTGTCAGAAGTAATCACGCCCTCCTTATCCGAAAAATCAATATGACCTAGATAGAAGGTATTTGGAAAGACAGCAAACTTATCTGCTGGGAATTTGATAGCTACATACTGGTGACCAGACAAGATTTCCATATACCAGATGCCTTCCTTGTCCGCAAAGAGGACAATATTCCCTTCTGCTGAGCCCTTTTCAGTCACAATTTTTGCGACCAGGTCTACAGCTTCACGGGCCGTTTTAGCATATTGGAGAACAATACTGGTCATTGAAGATTCTGCCAATCCATCTTCTACATAGGGATCCAATTTTAGAATATCATCATTTGCCGTTGCAGAAACGGTCGCTGAAATGGACAGGCCATGTTCATTAAAACCAGCCTCGTCGTAGACACCGTACTCCGGAGTAACATCGGGTACCGCTGTGTATTTGTGAGATACTGCTGGCAAAGGATAGGTAAAACCATTAGACTGGTCTTCCCACTTGGCCCCTTGCTCATTTTCCGTCCGTGGATAAACGCGGAAGGTCTTATTGTGATTTGGTTCCAGGTCTTCTGTCCGTCCATAAAGCCAGGAACCATCTGTGGTCAGGTCCTTACCGATGACAAAACCCGTACAGGCTGACACGATTGGCTGACCAATCCATATACTACTGCACAAAAGCAATAGTATAGCCGATAACTTTTTCTTCATGATTTCCTCCATTCTGAAATCAGTGCAAAAAATAACCTGTATCCACATAGAGCCAGCAGACACAGGTTTTGATGAGAACACAATTTGGAAGTGGAATTCCAATCAGCTACTAGAAGCTGATACCTTTTCCAACTTCTATTGATCAGAACCTGCTAGACGATAGACCGCCTCAGCATAGATGTCCATGGTCTTATACAAGTCTCCCAGGGGCATTCGTTCATTTTCTTGATGCTCAGTTTGTGGCGTTGATGGGAAGCAAGCCCCAAAGGCCACACAATTTGGCATGGTCCGAGCGAAGGTTGCTCCTCCAGATGAGATGGGCTGACTGTCTAAATCACCTGTTTTTTCCTGATAAACAGCCATCAGCGTAGTCACTAGCTGGCTGTCCAGAGGGACATAAAGGGATGGGAGATAGTCAAATTCCTCATAGGTCAAACCCAAAGCTGCTGCCTTAACAGTCAGAGTCTCCACCAGCTGGTTCTTATCTGCCAGGACTGGAATGCGAATATCCAGACGAATTTCAGACCGGTGGGAATCGATGGTCAGGCCCGCAATATTGAAACTCAGAGCACCAGACGGCTCATCACTTACATCTCCAAATAAGCCCTGAGCCGTCGCGTCCTCCCCAATCGTATTAGCAATGAAGTCCAAAGCTGGGTGCTGCTCAAACTTATCCAGAGCCTTGGCCAAGCGCACAATGGCATTGACACCCTGGGCCGCATCCTTGGCGTGTTTGGACAGACCGAGTACGACAACCCTGTCGTCATCCATTTCATAATCAAAGCCCAATTGCTTCAACTCAGCAATAACGCTGGCCAGGAGATGGCCAGAATAGCAAGCCTTAGCCGGTACGACATTGTAGGCCGTCCCAGCCTCCAGGTGCAAATCTCCCTGACCTGGACCATGGAGTTTGGCCTGCAAGAGCCCCTTTTCAGCATAGGTTAGCGGGAAGGATGAATCCGGTGCAAAGCCCATTGTAGCCTCTTCTTCCAGCTGATTGTAGCGATGGAGACAACGCCAGAGCGTTTCCTCATCCGTTCCGAAGATAAAACGCACACGTTTGGTAAAGGTCACACCAGCATCCATCAGGGCCTTGACCGCAAAGAGCGCAGCCATGGATGGTCCCTTGTCATCCTGCACCCCCCGCCCAATCATGAGACCGTCCTTTATCACAGCCTCAAAAGGGGGCGTCTTCCACTTGGTCAGGTCACCAGCCGGCACCACATCCAAATGACAGAGAATGGCTAAAAGTTCCTGACCCTGCCCCACCTCAGCATAGCCGTAATAACCTGCCGGGTCCAGATAGGTTGAAAAGCCTAGCTGACGACAGAAGTCCAGGGTAAATTCTAAGGCATCCTGAATCGGTTGACCAAATGGTGTCTTGGTTTGATGTTCTTGTAAAATAGAGGGGAAGGCGACCAAATCTTGAATGGCCGCTAGACAAGCCTGCTTGTCTTCCTCTCTGATAAAATTCCTTGTCACCTCAATACCTCCATTCTATCCGATAGTCGGAAAACATTCATGGGTAGTTGGCTATATTGCCTAGTCTAAAAGAAGGTTGCTACTGCCAGAATGAGGATGGAAGCCACAATGATAGCGGCAATCAATTTACCAACGTATTTGTACCAGATACCAATTTCGATACGTCCTAGAGCCAGGGCACCCATTACAATACCAGATGTCGGTGCTACCAGGTTAAGGACACCAGACGCTGCCTGGAAGGCTGTGATAATCAAGCTAGCAGGCACATTGACAAATTCGCCCAAAGGAGCCATGATACCCATAGAAGCTCCTGCCAAACCTGAAGTTGATGGAATCAAGAAGGACATTGGCAGATAGAAGAGATAGGTCAGGATGATAAAGACTTGAGGAGATAGGCCTTGCAGACCAACTTCACCCCAGTTGAGGATGGTAGCTGTAATCATACCATCGTTCATAATGACCTGGATACCACGCGCCACCGCACAAATCAAGGCAACGCTGAGCAGGTCGGCTGCACCATTCAAGAAGGATTTGACCAGGCGTTCTTCTTCCATTCCGTAGACAACACCAATCATAACACCGGCTACACCAAAGAGCATAGCACCTTCTGGGAAGTACCACCATCCAAATGGATAGGTCGTAATCCCCACAATTTGACCAAGAACTGGAATGGAAATCAGCCATTCTTTGATATCTGTAAAGAAATTCACGCCCAAGTCTTCCCAAGGAATGAAACTCAAAATCATGAATACAAAGGTTAGGAAGAAGAGGACCAGCACACGTTTTTGGGCAGGTGTCAAGGTATCATTGACCTCACGGTCGGCATTAACATTGAAATGCTCCATGTCTGCTTCACGCTGGTTGTAGACCAGTGATTTGGTAGGATCCTTTTTCACTTTTTCCGCATAAGATGCCACAAAGAACATGCCTAAACCGAGGATAACGATGAAAAATACAATCCGCCAGATCATATCATCTGCGATGGAAACCCCTGCTGCCGCTGATGCCACACCAGTCGCAAATGGGTTGACCGTTGAAGCCAAACAGCCAATCTGTGAACCCAAGAGGATAATGGCAACACCAGTCAGACTATCATAGCCAACCGCCATCATAACCGGAATTAACAGAGGGAAGAAGGCCATGGTTTCCTCGCCCATACCATAGGTCGAACCACCCAGGGCAAAGAGGAACATAAGGATGTAAATCAACCATTTTTCATGGCCCTTGAAGCGCTTCACGATAGAGGCAATCCCTACGTCCAGCGCTCCAGTTTCATTCACAACTCCCAGGAAAGCCCCAACCATCAAGATGAAGAAGGAGACATCAATGGCAGCTGATGTTGCTCCGTGGCCCAGCATAGCCCGAACCGGAGCCATAAAGACATCCCAGATACCCTGCGGATTTGAGTCCACAGCTTCATAGGTGCCTGTGATAAAGTTTCCCGCATCATCAACCTGATATTGACCCGCAGGAATAATCCAGGTCATCACTGCCATCGCGGCAATAATGAGCATGAGTATAGTGTAAGATGAAGGCATTTTAAAGCCTTTTTTACTTTTTCGCTCATGGCAAAAAACCTCCTAATATATTTTTACATGATTGTTTTTCACAGGAAAAACACTTAGAAGCTCTATACACAAGCAAGGAACATTTAGACCAGAAAGTTTTTCTTATCAAGATAATTTCTTCAAGAATACAAGATATTCTGAAAAAACTAGGATGATTGACAGAAAACCGGTCATAGCCAAATGCACTGCTCTGTGAATACAGATTCCTACATACAAATACACAGGCTGGAACAATCTTAGACTTAGAAAATAGATTTCTAAGCTAATCGCCAAGCCTTTTATCAAAAGAGGTTTGAGCAAGTAAATGAATAAAGTTAATCCAGGTCGTCAAACTGACGCAGGAAGGCAGACAGGCGCTTTAAGCCTTCTTGGAGAATCGACCGATGGGTACAATAGCCCAGTCGCGCATAGCCCGGCATATCAAAGCGATTGCCCGGTACCAGCAAGACCCCCTCCTCCTGCAAGAGACGGAGGCAAAAACTCTCCGTATCTTCTGGAATATCCAATCGAATAAAGGAAGTTGATACCTGTTTTGGAAAGACCAGTTGCACATGGGGCTCATGTTCTACCCAATCCTGGAGAATCCGCAGATTGCCTTCTACCAGACGGCGATTGCGCTCCAGGATGGCTGCCTTATTTTTCAATACATGAGTCGCCAAGGCATCATCAATCACACCAGCACAAATCATGGTGTAATCTCGATATTTGCGAAACAATTCCGACAATTCCTTGTTGGCCGCCACCCAACCGACCCGAATCCCAGGAATGGAATAGGTCTTAGACAGGCTATTGGTCGAAATGCCCTTTTCGTACAAATCAACGATGGCAGGCACATCCAACCCTTCTTCCAAGGGTTGATAGACCTCATCTGACAAGATATAGGCACCCACACTCCGAGCCAGTTCAACCACTTTCTCCAAAAATTCCCTGGTCATAACAGCCCCCGTCGGATTGTTGGCATTATTGATACAAATCATCTTGGTATTTGGCCGAAGGAGGGACTTCAAGTCCTCCAAGTCAGGCAACCAATCACGCTTCTCATCAATCCGCCACAAGTCTACCTCCGCCCCAAAAGAACGAGGAATATCATACAACTGTTGGTAGGACGGATAGAGAGAAATCACATGATCTCCTGGCTGGATCAAGGCGTAGATGGCCAAGTGGTTGGCCCCTGTCGCACCATTGGTCTGAAGAATCGAGTCGACACTGACTGTCTCGTATAACTTGGCAACTTCTTCCTTAAAGGCAGGGGAACCTTCTATCCAGCCGTAGTTCATCTTGGCTTGCAATAAATCCCCCATTACCGCCTGGCCATCTCCCAAAGCCAAGACCTCTTCCAAGGTCATTGAAGCAATCGAACTACCTGCAATATCATATTTGGCTTGAGTTTCCCACTCATTGAGCCATTCTTCTACACCAAAGGCTTGAATGTCCATCTTTCTTCCCCTCTTCTCTATCCAGAAGCTCGGACAAGCAGGTCCGACTTCCAGAATCAATCCTTGTTATTATAACATAGTCCGAAATCAAGTCCTCACAATTACCCTTGGCTAGGCCCTCTTCCTTTTCATTTACTGCTTAACTTTTGACAATGATGGTGCCACTTTCTGATTCAATCAAGGCACCGAGATTTTCAAGAGAGGTGATAACTGCTTGGGAACTTGGCTTATGATTGACAAAGGCAATCGTCGCCTCTACCTTAGGCAGCATAGAACCTGGTGCAAATTGGCCTTGTTTGATGTATTCTTCCAATTCTGCCACCGTCACGCGCTCCAACTTCTCTTGATTTGGTTTGTTAAAGTTGACATAGACATAGTCCACACCTGTCAGGACGATAAAGAGATCTGCATCGACCAGTTCAGCCAGACATTGAGAGGCAAAATCCTTGTCAATAACAGCCTCTACCCCTGTCAAGGTGCCATCAGCCTCCTCAATGACCGGAATACCACCACCACCTGCGGCAATAATCACTTCCCCTGCATCCAAGAGGGTACGGATGGTGCCGATTTCCTTGATACCAATTGGTTTTGGTGAGGCAACGACCTTGCGCCAACCACGACCAGCATCTTCCTTAAAGGTTGCTCCTGTTTTTTCCGCTTCAGCCTTGGCTTCCTCTTCTGTATAGAAGGGACCGATTGGCTTGGTCAGATTCTCAAAAGCAGGGTCTGCCTTGTCAACAATGACCTGGGTCACTACTGAAGCGACATCCTTCTTAATGCCTTCCTTGGCCAACTCATTTTCCAGGGCATTTTGCAACCAAAAGCCGATAGAGCCTTCGGTCATGGCCACCAGGCTATCCAGTGGAAAGGCAGGGTTTTTCTCAGAATCAGCCGCCAAATTTTGCAACAGCAGATTGCCTACCTGCGGACCATTTCCGTGTGTGATGATTAAGTCATCACCATTTTTTATCAACTTAACCAGGTACTTGGCTGTGTCAACCAAGGCCTGCTTCTGGGCTTGGGCTGATGGATCGGATGATAGAATGGCATTTCCGCCCAAAGCCACGACAATTTTACGATTTGCCATAGAGCAAAATCACTCCTCTCTTTTATTCAGGAAACCGTTTTCACGATTCTCTTGAAGGGAGGACTGACTCGTCAAAAGCCAGCCCACCCACTGCTACTGTCATTTCATCGACCTACTTCTCAACCTCCAATATCTCGGAGATTGGCAAGCAAGTAATTTTATACTTCTATATTACACTCTTGGCACAAATGGATCACCCAAGGTCGCAGCCATGACTGCTTTGATTGTGTGCATGCGGTTTTCAGCCTGGTCAAAATGACGAGCGTATTTGCTGCGAAAGACTTCGTCTGTCACTTCCATTTCTTCTACGCCGAATTTCTCAGCCACATCCTTGCCATAAACGGTATTGGTATCGTGGAAGGCAGGCAAGCAATGCAAGAAGATGAGATTTTCGTTGCCAGCTTTTTTCACCAAATCCATGTTAACTTGGTAAGGTTTGAGCATTTTCACCCGTTCTTCAAACTTAGCTTCTTCACCCATAGACACCCAAACGTCCGTATAAAGGACATCTGCGCCCTTAACTGCTTCGTCCGCATCATCCGTAATCAGGATACGCGCGCCACTTTCCTTGGCAAATCCTTGCGCCAATTCCACGACTGTTTCATCTGGGAAGAGTTCTTTTGGCGAGAAAATATGCACATTAACACCCAGAATAGCACCAGTCACCAAGAGAGAATTAGCAACGTTATTGCGGCCATCGCCACAGTAAACCAAAGTCACGCCTTCCAACTTGCCGAAGTTTTCCTTGACGGTTAAATAATCGGCCAACATCTGTGTTGGATGCCAAGCATCGGTCAAGCCATTCCAGACAGGTACGCCAGAGAATTCTGCCAATTCTTCGACCATTTTTTGGCTAAAGCCACGGAATTCAATCCCGTCAAACATCCGGCCCAAAACTTTTGCGGTGTCCTCAGTTGACTCTTTCTTGCCCAATTGAATGTCGTTGGCACCCAGATATTCTGGATGAGCACCCAGGTCAATGGAAGCTACTGTAAAGGCCGCACGGGTACGAGTGGACGTTTTTTCAAACAAGAGAGCAATATTTTTCCCTTCCAAATAACGATGCGGAATATTGCGCTGTTTCAAATCCTTCAAGTGTGCCGCAAAATCAATCAACCATTCCAATTCTGCGCGTGTAAAATCTTTTTCTGCTAGGAAATGTCTTCCTTTGAAAATATTTGTCATTTGTCTTTCCTCTTCTAAAAAGCTGTATTCACAAGTGAGGTAAATGTAGATAAGAGATAGTTTTTTGCTGGAATACTGACTGTATTTCATAAAAACTACCTTAGTTCAGGTGCCGAACTGTGAATATAGATTCTAATCATTGTCTAATCGTTTTGACAGGGTCTGGCACCATTCCCCATCTTCCTGGTAAAGCTCTGAACTGGCCACATATCCCAAAGACTCATAAAAGGTCTTAGCCGTCAGCTCCGAATGGATATCCAAGTGGTAAATACCTGCCTCTCTGGCATAGTCTTCCAGGGCCATGATGATACTTCTAGCATAGCCCTTACCCCGATGACTGGCCAAGGTAGCAATCCGTGTCAACCGTGCTCTCTCTGAACCTATTGGAAGAAAGCGACCAGTTGAGACAGGTTCTTCACCAATCAAGAGATTCGCATAGACACGTCCTTCTTGATCATGGCTATCAAATTCATCTTCGAGATGAATCGAGCGCTCCAGGACAAAAACTTGGAATCGCACATAGATGGAACATGCCCGTTCCCAGGCCTGCGAGCCGACCACAAGTTTTTCATTCTTCATCTTAAATATCTTCCCGCTCAAACGGCATTGACATACAACGTGGACCACCACGACCACGAACCAATTCACTACCGCTGACCTTGATCAAGCGAAGTCCCTTGGATTCCAAAATCGCATTGGTGATGGTATTACGCTTGTAAACAACAACCACACCAGGTGCCACAGTCAAGGTATTGGAACCATCATTCCATTGCTCACGACCAGCAGCAACCAGGTCACCGCCACCGCAACGAATCAAATCAACCTTCTCAAGACCCAGATTGCTTGCCAATACTTCCGCTAAATCACCATGCTCTTCTTCGATGTGCAGGGTTTCATTTTCATAAGTCACAGAGAAGACACGCAGGGTTCCTTCAATCTCAGGGTGGATGGTAAATTTATCATAGTCCACCATGGTGAAGACCGTATCCAGGTGCATGAACTTACGGCTATTGGCAAATTCAAAGGCAATCACTTTCTTGAAGCCAACGCCACGTTCAAAGATATTGATGAGCAGTTTTTCAATCGAAGCCGCATCTGTCCGCTGAGAAATACCAACCGCCAACAAGTCTTTAGACAAGACAAGCTCGTCACCGCCCTCGATACGAGTGGTTTCATCACGATTGTAAACCAATGGCACCTTACCTGCATAGTCAGGATGGTAGGTGAAAATATATTTTCCATAAAGTGTTTCACGGTTACGAGTCTCCGCATACATGTGATTAAGAGACACCGCGTTACCAATAGTCGCAAATGGGTCACGAGTGAAATAAAGGTTTGGCATTGGATCAATGGCAAATGGATAGCTGGATTCTACCAAGTCTGTCAAACCAGTTTCTTCCTCAGGCATCGCTGGCAATTCACACTTCTGCACACCTGCCATGGTCTTTTCAATCAACTCACGATTGTCCTCAATCGCCAAGAGCAACTTGCGAATGGCTTTTTTGGTTGCACGTCCGCGGATATTTGCTTCATTCAGGTATTCATCAATGAATTGTTCCTTAACTTCTTGGCTAATCAAGGATTCCGCTGCCAATTGCTCCAGATAGAGAACCTCTACTCCTTCATCGCGCAGGGCTTGAGCAAAAGCATCGTGCTCCTTCTGAGCTTCTTCTAAGAATGGAATATCATCGAAGAGGAAGCGCTCCAAATAGTCCGGCATCAAGTTTTCAAGTTCCTTACCTGGCCGGTGCAACATAACTTTTTTCAGTTTACCAATCTCTGAAAAAACGTGAATGGGATGTGTAGACATCTCAGTACCTCCTATTATATATTTTTTTCTTTGTGGCAAGGTTGAGTAAGTATTTCCTCGCCTGTTCACCTATACTTTATCAAAGAAAGCGGATGCAATCATGAAGTTTTTAGCAATCACTATGAGAGAAATTTCTCATTTTCAGGAGACATGGTAGATTTTTATGCAAAAATGCGGCTAAATAATCAATATTTCTATCATTTTAGCGATTTAATCAATATTTATTTTTTTGTTAAAAGTAACAAAAAAGCTCTCCTGTCAGTTTTAACAATAGAGTCTATCTCCTACAGATGCGATTGGTTAAGAGGGAGGACGTTTCCATTCACATCATAAGAAGCTTAATATAATCAAGAGGAGAGGGCCCTCAGCAGATAGGGCTGACTGCTCCTACTCAATGTTCCCCATGCTAAGATGGGAAGTTGTTGCCTATTCTTCGCGAAGACGGCGTTTGCCTGCAAGGCCAAGGGCTGCAACCAGCATTGCTGCTCCGAGAACACCTGCTACTGATGAAGATTCACCAGTGTTTGGCAATTGTCCAGCTGTAAATGGTTGTGCTGGAGTGTCGGCACCTGGGTCGTTATCGCCACCATTTGGTCCACCTGGCTTATCATCAGTGCCTGGCTCACCTGGTTGACCATCATCCTTAACTAGTACATAAGGAATAAGTGTATCTTCACCTGGGTTTCCTAGAACTGGTGGAATGTAGCCTTTAGATGGCTCTTCTGTATCTACTGGTTTCAACGGCTCATTCGTACCTGGATCAACCGGAACATAACCTGGAACGTCTGGAATAACTGGGACATCGCCACCTTCACCTGGTAATGTTGAATCTGCAGGGACAGTCATCGCGGAGCAATCATTCAACTTGAGATAAGAACACTTTCGGCGATTGGTTTCATAGACACGTTGTCCACTATCAGCGAAATAGGTGCTGAAATAGGTTCGTTTCCCATTCTTATCCTGTACCTGATCTACTGAACCACGTTTGATTTCTCGACAGATTGTAGACCGGTGACGACCCAGAAGTCGAGCGATTTCAATTGGTTTCTTTCCCATTTTAAGATAAGCAGCAATTTCACCACGTTCTGTGGCTGAGAGATGAGAATAGGATGTTTTTCTGGTAGAATGAGTGTTGGACATGTTCATCTGCTTTCTATGCTGAGTTGGGGAATTCTAGTATATCAGACGAACATGTCTTTTTTCTTGCACTTCATTTTACAACGTGGGATTTTTATGCAATAGTTTACAATAACTAAAAGACAAGCCCAACGGACTTGTCTAGGAAGGAGAATCAACTAATTTAAACTTTTGAGGAAGAAAGGAACATCCTTGTAGGTCAGGCGCTTGTGGCCGTAAGCGATTTTATCAGCTTCCTTTAATTCCTTGCAGACATGGCTAGCAGTTTCCCTAGTCGTAGCCGCCAGGCGGGCAATCTCTTGGATACTAATGTCAAACGGTAATTCCTCCAAGGACTCTCGCCGACACATGTCCCAGTAAAGTAAGGCTAATACCTGAACCACTCGACTACTGGCCTTTGACACCATGGCATTGCGCAAACGCAGCTCCTGAAAACGCAGGATATTGGACAATTTTCTGTTGATATAGACCAATTGCCTCGGATTGCGCATGGAATACTTTTCATAAAGAGCCATAGGAATAATAAAGTACTCCAAGTCCGTGATGGCAATGGCCGTATAATGGTAGGTCTTGTCCTGAAACATATCTCCAAAAGGAAATGAACCGCCCTGCCGAATGTAATCCAGGTAGCTGTATGTGTCCGTCTCATCATACTGCTCAATCCGCGCATAACCCTTGCCTATGACAAAGAGATAGTCACGCTTGTCTTCCGCATAGAAAATGACCTGACCCTTGGGAATCTTCCGAAAACGGATTTCCTTGGCCAGCTGATCAAAATGCTCCACGGACAGCTGATTAAAGCTTGGATGATTTTTCAGGTACATATACTGGTCAGTTGTGATCATGGCACTCCTCATCCTATTTCTCTACGGCTATTGAACATCCACGTGGTGACACCGGTGTCATTTAGCTTAATTTTTAGCAATCCCTCTATTCATTATATCAAAATATCCTTCATTTTAAAAAGGAATACACAAAAAGCAAGCAGGATTGAATCCCGCTTGCTATCAAGTGTAAGGTGCTTATTGAACTTCTTTGCGCTTAATTGAAACAGCTGTACCCAGTGATACCAATCCACCCAAGCTGATAAGGAGAGCTGTCAAGTCAGATTGACCAGTGTTTGGCAATGTTTTCTCTTCCTTGCTAGATAGAGTTGGCTTTGGTTCTGTGGTTGGGTCTAGGATTGGGTCGGTTGGTCGAGTTGGTTTTTGTTCTGTGGTTGGGTCTAGGATTGGGTCGGTTGGTCGAGTTGGTTTTTGTTCTGGTTTTGGATTAGTTGGGTCTTCTGGGGTTGGCTTCTCTGTTTCCCCTTGAGGAGTTTGGTCTGACGGTGAAGTTTCTTCCTCAATTGGAGCTGGCTCTTCTTTCTCGATAAATTGCTTACGACCATCGATTTGAGCAGTGATTTTCTGACCAGCTTTTTCCAAGTCTGAGAGGTATTCAACAAAGACTTCTGTATCTGGATTGATGGCCCCAATCAATTTTGCTTCCTTGAAGATAGAGAAATCATCGCCACCACCAAAGAGGAAGTCGTTGATAACCAGGGTATAGGTCTTAGCTGGGTCCAATTCTTGCCCATCAGCTGTGTAGGCTTTGACAACCTTGTATGGCACTTCATCTGTAGGATTATCCGCATGGGTGTAGGTATATTTCAAGCCAGAGATTTGCAAGAAATATTTTTCCGTGTCATCATACTGCTCATTGAGGGCAGTATAGATTTGCTCACCAGTCATTTCCACCACTTGCAAGATGTTACCAAATGGCTGAACAGCCTGTGCAGCACCCCACGTCACTGTACCATCTTCTTGAACAGCCAGGTCTGCACGGATACCACCGTTGTTTGTAAAGGCGAAATCAACATTGTAGCCAGATTTTCTAGCGATTTCCAGCTGGGCAGTTGTCACCAGATTTCCGACTGCACTTTCATTGAATTTATTAACATCACGAGAAATGGCAGTTGTAGACGCCGCAGTCGCAATTTTCTTGTCTGTCACTTGTTTGACGATGGTATTTGCCTCATCGACAATGGCCTGGATGGTTGCGGACGGTGTTTTTTGGTCAGGTGCTACTGCCTTGATAGTCGCCGTTGGAATAGCCACAAAGTCTGCGATGTCTGTCTCATAAATAGCACGAACATCCGCAAAGGCCTTACCTTGTGAAGTTGCTTGGACAATCAAGGTATTGCCCGCTGTGCCATTTACTGCGACATGGTTATGACCCGCAAAGACAAGGTCCACTGAGTTTTCTGGGTAGAGGCTATTGAGTTTTTCCAGCATATCCGCTGCTGCACCAGCTGCCACACCTTCCTTACTTGTAGCGGGAACGTGGGCAAGAACAACAATCGCCTTGACACCTTGGTCGTTCAATTCCTTAGAATATTTGGCAATGGTTTCTGCCTCGTCAAGGAAGTCATATTGTTCGTAGTTTGCCTTCAAGACAAGGTTTGGAATTTCTGTTGTTACCACACCGATAAAGCCGATATTGGCAACTTTGTCATTAACAGGAATGGTCTTGATAGCATATGGTTTCCAGCCAAATGGAATTTCGCCTGTTGCCTTATCTACCACGTTTGCGATGACAATTTCCTGCGTAGAAGCCTGGCGGTCATAACTATCCACGATTGGGTTGAATTTTCCAGCTTCTGGGGCCTGACCAGTCACGATACGGTCGAATTCTGCCAAACCTTCGTCAAACTCGTGGTTACCCAAGGTTCCGTATTCAACGCCAATTTCATTGAAGACTTTGACAGTTGGCTCATCCTGCAAGAGGCCTGAGTTGGCTGGACTGGCACCAACCATATCACCAGCCTGAACACGGATAGATTCCGCTGGAATTTCTTTAGCTGTTGCTTCTGCTTCAAATTCTACTTGAGCATCATCCATGTAGGTATCTAGCAAGGCCGCTGTACCAGCGTTACGGACAGTTTCCCCCTCCAAACGAGCTGTACCAGTTGTATCCAATGCACCGTGGAAATCGTTGACACCCATGATTTGCACAGCCAACTCATCTGCCAGGGTGGTTTGCGTAGCTGCCACACTAAAACCAGCTACCAAGGCCAAGATACTAGACTTCAAACGAATATTCTTCATCAGAATGACTCCTTGTTCTTATATTATTTTTATATAATTATCATAATCCTATTCTCAGCAAAAGGCAAGATAAAACAACGTTTTTTATAAAAATAACGACAAATGTTCGCTTTATGTGAAATTGTAGTGAAAAAATCAGAAATATTATGAAAATGGAGGTGAATTTCTTATTTCATTCGATATTTTGTTTCTAGGAGCATAAACTATCATACAACAAAAAACAAGCAGGTTTCCCCACTTGTTCTGTCTGTTATTTAGCCGCTTTATAAAGCTCGTTTACTTTGTCCCAGTTAATGACTTCAAAGAATGCTTTGATGTAGTTTGGACGAACGTTGCGGTAGTTGAGGTAGTAGGCATGTTCCCAAACATCCAAGGCCAAGATTGGCTTCAAACCTTGCATGATCGGTGTATCTTGGTTGGCTGTTGAAATAACTTCCAACTTGCCTTCTTTGTTAACAACCAAGAAAGCCCAACCTGAACCAAAACGAGTTGTTGCTGCAGTTGTGAAAGCTTCTTTGAAGTCATCAAATGAACCAAATGTTGCATCGATGTCCGCTGCCAATTCTGCTGAAATTTCTGTTTTTTCTGGCGAAAGCAATTCCCAGAAAAGCGCGTGGTTGAGGTGACCACCACCATTGTTGATCAAAGCTTGACGGATGTCCGCTGGAATAGACTCAACATCTGAAAGAAGAGCTTCCAAGTCTTCACCGATTTCAGGATGCTTCTCAAGCGCTGCATTGGCATTTGCCACATAAGTCGCATGGTGCTTGTCATGGTGAAGCGTCATTGTCTCTGCATCAATGTGTGGCTCCAAAGCGTCGTAAGCGTAAGGTAGGTCTGGTAAAATAATTGCCATAATCGAATTCTCCTATCAATTTGATAGTTTTATTTTACCGCTTTCTGGCAGCCTTTTCAATTTATTTGTCTGAAAATCACGACGTAGCGATTTTGAGCAGAATGAGACAGTATATTAGATAGTAAAACATCAATAACTATTTTCTACCCGTTATTACAATTGTGATGGCGGGAGATAGGGACTGCTTCTACAATCCCCTTTAATTATTTTTGAAAGTACGGTGATGCCTATGCACATAGCCAATAAAATCCTATTAGAAATGAGCAACAACTTTTGTCCACAGCAGAGGCTTTGCAAGTGATGCTAGAGTTTGGCGGTTTTACCATCAACCTATTAACACTTGTCATAGCGCTAAACCTGCTTACAGATAAAAAGAAATAACCGTCTTAAACGGATTTTCGCAGGAGTTAGTTGGAGCTAACTCCTTTTATATTTTTATTATAACTTATGACTTCTTTTTTCAAGTTTTATCATCTCCATTGCCTCAAATCAACTCGTAGCGATTTTAAGCAGGGCCAAGTCAAACAGGTAATCCTTGTCCATGACTCCAGTCTTTATTTGGTAATCCGTCTCAATCAGCAAGCGCACCACCTTCTTGAGAAAGCCTACCGACAGATGCCTTGAGTCACGCAGGGCAAACTTAATCTGATAAGGATTGACCTTGCGCCCCGAAATCTCAGACAATTCCGCCACCATCTGCTGCTCACTCCGCCCCTGCTCCTGCATGATTTGCACCTGCAGATAGGTTCGAAACTGGGTCAGCATAATCGCAATCAGTTTAATCTCATCCTCCCCTTGCAGGCGTAAGTCCCGCACCAGGCTCCTTGCCTCATCCATCTTAGACTGGAGGACCAGCTGGGTCAGGTCAAAAATATTATCCTGCAGGGTCTTAGGAATAGCCGCATCAATGTCCGCCTGTGAAATCTGCTCCTGCCCCTTATAGGATTGGAGAAAGGCTAGATTTTTACTGACTTCAGCAAATTCAAAATTGGATTTGACCAAGAGATAGTGATAGGTCTGGGCATCTAGATTGAGCCCCAGGCGACCAATTTCTTTCTGAAAATGAGCCTTCAAATCATTTTCCTTGAGAGGATTGGCCTCCAGAATCAGTCCATCTCGTTTGAGAATTTTCACCAAACGGCGCTTGCTATCTAGCTTACCAGGGGCTAGGATGACCAAACGCGTCGTCTCAACCGGATTTTCCAAATACCCCTCAAAAAGCTTGAGCTCATCATCCGTCAAATAGCGCTTTTTATCAGACGTAATATCCGCAAAATAATCCAAAATGACCACTTTCTCATCCGAGAAAAAGGGTAGGGACACCAAATCTAAATCCACCTGGCTGTAATCCGCCTCAGACATATCAAAATAAGCATAGGTCAAGTCCGCCGGATCAAACTCCAACTGTTGCAGCAGGCGGTCCTTGGCTATCTGGTATTGACCCACGTCCTCACCGCAGAGCACCGTCAGTAAGCCCAATTTATCTTTTTTTACTGTTTCAATCTGTTCAATAACTGTCATAGGAATATTATACCATGTAGATGAAAAAGGAGGCTTACTTAGCCCCCTCGATATCATATTTACTATCTAGACCCTCGTCGGCCACCAGCACGCACCCTCCGGCGTTTTTTCTTGATGCGTGAAATGATAAAAAGGAGCACCAACAGACCAAAGAAAATTCCCAGTCCCAAGAGGATATAAGGCATTAGCGGAGAGGAAATGAGGGAACTAGTCGTTTCAAGAACCGTATCTACCACAGGTTTTTCTTCGACAATGCCCACTCCCTTACTTGAATCAATAGAATTGGCAAGCATGACCTTATTGTTCTCAATCGTCAGACTTGGCTCTTCCCCCTCCTTAACCAAACCGGTCAAGGGCTGTTCAATACGGATTTCCTCACCATTTACAGTGTGTTTCCCAGGTTCAAGAACCGTTGCTTGTTTGTAGTCTGCGAAGCTTTTTTCCAAGAGGCCATTGACATAATAATGACGAACAAATTCACCCTCTGGATCGCCCCACTCGCTCGCTCCTAGAACTACCGTAATCAGGCGGGTATCACCCCGTTTAGCAGTGACAATCGAATTGTAACCAGCACTTGGGCTAGAGCCCGTTTTCAGACCGTCTACCCCTTCAATTCCCATAGGATCACCAGGCAGAGAGTGGTTATAGGCCTCAAACGATTCCTCATTCGGAGTACCTTCTTTGACTGTCACCTTGGTCGCATTTGTGAATTCCAGAACCTCTGGGTGGCGTTTAATCATATGATAGCCAAGAATAGCCAAATCCTTAGCGGTTGATTCATTGGCCAGGCTTTGATCAACTCCCTCCGGAGCATATAAACCTTCATAGGCCTCTGTAATAGCCCCCGTCGCGTTGTAAAATACCGTATTCTTCATTCCCAGAGCCTGGGCCGTATCATTCATCAATGTAAGGAATCCAGCGTCATCCCCTTCAAAAATCAAATGTGCCAACATCAGTGTCGCCACATTGGACGAGGGAACCAGGGTCATAGTCAGCAACTCTCTGACTTTGTAACTAACACCTGCAAGGATATTATTATTACTCAAGGCATAGATTTGGGAAATAGCCTGGTCTTGCTCTGTCGCAACCACTTCTGTGTCTAGGGTAATTTTTCCCTGACTAATGGCTTCTAGAGTCAAATACACCACCATTACCTTGCTCGTGCTTGCTGGATCGCGCACTAAATCTCCATTGTCGTCCCATAAAATCTGACCATTGTCTGCATTGATAACAATAGAGCTCTTTGGCGCAGTCTCTTCACTAGCTGGATAACCTGCCGCCTTGGCAATGTCTACAATTGACTCTGCAGCCAAAACAGAATGTAGGGGGGTGAAGCACCAACAAACCAACAATACTAAACTAATAACCTTTTTCATGATTCCTCCGTCTCGAATTTACCCTTACTAGTATAGCATAGAAAAGCCTCATTTGTAAAAAGAGATGAAAAAACTCACTTGAATTATGCTGAACAAGTGAGTTTTGGAAAAGGTTCTAGCTCATTTAAGCAATTTGAACATAGCGACGATTTCCACTATAGGCAATATAGGATAACCAGGTTTTACCGTCTTCTTTCACCACACGGTCGTAATTGATGCTTTCACCGGCTGCGAAGGTGTAAAGAGCTGGGCTCGTAGATTTTGCTGCGTTTCGGACAACTGCTCCCTTGGTAAAACGGTAGGTTCCTTTTGCTGGCAATGGCTGAGCAGCGACATTTATAGCACCACTGTTAGCTTGATTAGCTTGGACAGTTTGTTTCTTCTGATAATCTCCCCCTGGAATACCGTAATATTCCTCAAGAGTCAGACCAGATTGGTAAATATCCTTGGCTTCCTTACCAACGTAACGGAGATGCCATGGCTCAGACATGTAGCCTGTCACTGCTTCTTTTCCTGGTAGGTAGCGAACAACGAAGCCATACTTGTGGGCATTGTCCTTGAGCCACTGCTCTGCTCTGCTATTTGTCAATAAAGCGCCTGAAGCATCAGTCAGGTCAAAGGCTAAGCCAGTCTGGTGCTCACTGTGACCTGGGCGAGCTGAGTAACGATCTGCCGCAGCCTGCCCATCACGTTGAACATAGTTCAGATAGAGAGACTGCTGGGTCTCATAGCTACGGAAGCCACTGTAGGCCTTGCCAACGTTGAATCCTTGGCGAATCATGTCATTGCGTAAGTTCTGATAAGCGTTACGAGCAGTCGGATTCTCACCTGGGTTATAGGTGGAAGCCAGCCCATGCTGTTTATTGACAATGATAACTGGACCGTACTTGCCATCAACGCTGTAGTATTGACCGTTGAAGGTAAGCTTGGCTTGATTTGCCTGTGTCTCAGTCGAAAGATTTGAAACTGCTGGTTTGTCAGCCTTATCAGTCAGCTTAGCCACTGGGATATAAGAACGACCGCCGCTGAAGGAAATGTAGCTCAACCACTGATGATTATCGGCGGTGATAACCTTGTCATAGTTGACCTTCATGCCCTTGTTGTAAAAGGCAACATCTGGACTGGTCATTTTGGCTTCGCGTTTTACTCCAACACGCTCAGTAAAGGTGTAGGTGCCTTGCGGAGCTAGCTTGAGAGACGCTTCTGCGGTTTCAGTTTGGGTTGTTGCTGGGGTGACAGTTGGTTTGTCTGGTTTTGGACTTTCAACAGTTACAGGTGCAACCTTAGCCACTGGAATATAAGAACGACCGCCGCTGAAGGAAATGTAGCTTAGCCACTGATGATTATCGGCGGTGATAACTTTATCGTAGTTAACTTTCATACCCTTATCATAGAAGGCTACATCTGGGCTAGACAATTTGGCTTCACGTTTAACACCCACACGCTCGGTAAAGGTGTAGCTACCTTGTGCTGCCAATTTGAGAGACGCTTCTGAGGTTTCAGTTTGGGATGTTACTGGGGTGACAGTTGGTTTGTCTGGTTTTGGACTTTCAACAGGTTTGTGAACGGTTGGAGTGGTTACAGGTGCAACCTTAGCCACTGGAATATAATAACGACCGCCGCTGAAGGAAATGTAGCTCAACCACTGATGATTATCGGCTGTGATAACTTTATCGTAGTTAACTTTCATACCCTTATCATAGAAGGCTACATCTGGGCTAGACAATTTGGCTTCTTGTTTAACACCCGCACGCTCGGTAAAGGTGTAGGTCCCTTGCGGATCTAGCTTGAGAGACGCTTCTGCGGTTTCAGTTTGGGTTGTTGCTGGGGTGACAGTTGGTTTGTCTGGTTTTGGACTTTCAACAGGTTGGTGAACGGTTGGAGGGATTACAGACGCTATTTTAGCCACTGGAATATAAGAACGACCGCCACTGAAGGAAATGTAGCTCAACCACTGATGACTGTCAGCGGTGATGACCTTGTCATAGTTGACCTTCATGCCCTTATCATAAAAAGCTACATCTGGGCTAGACAATTTGGCTTCACGTTTAACACCCGCACGCTCGGTAAAGGTGTAACTACCTTGTGGAGCCAGTTTGAGAAACGCTTCTGCGGTTTCAGTTTGGGTTGTTGGTGGAGTTTGAACCACCGGAGTGACTGGTGTAGCGACTTTTGAAATGGCAATGTAACGACGAGTTCCATTGTAAGAAACATAAGAAATCCAATTATGGTCATCCGCTACCAGTGTTGAATCGTAATTGACTTTCTCACCTTTTTGATAAAAATATTCCGCTGGGCTACTCATTTTAGGCTGATTGCGGATAGGCATATCTTGAGTAAAACGATAAGTACCAGCTTTAGGGAGTTCTGATACAGGTGTGGCAGTTTCAGCAGGTTTGTGAACGGTTGGAGTGCTTACAGGTGCAACTTTAGCCAGTGGAATATAAGAACGACCGCCGCTGAAGGAAATGTAACTCAACCACTGATGACTGTCAGCGGTGATGACCTTGTCATAGTTGACCTTCATACCCTTATCATAAAAAGCAACATCTGGACTGGTCATTTTGGCTTCGCGTTTGACACCTACACGCTCGGTAAAGGTGTAGCTACCTTGAGGAGCTAATTTGAGGGAAGTCTCTGCGGTTTGAGTTTGGTTGGTTGCCGGAGTTTCAACAGGCTTATCAGTAACTAATGTAGGCGTTGGTTCTGTTTTTGTTAGCTTATTGATAGGGGCGTAACGACGAGTACCACTGAAGGAAACATAGGAAATCCACTGATAATCATCCGCTGTCATAACCTTATCATAGATGACCTTTTGCCCCTTATCATAATAAAATTGATCCTGGCTAGCGATGGCAGGTTCATTTTTGATTCCAGTCTTTTCAGTAAATGTATAAGTCCCTTGCTTAGGAAGCACTGGTACTTGAACAGTCGGAACTTCAGTCACAGCAGCCTCCGTCTGTGTCCCTACGCTGCTTGTAGCCACGCTGGCACTTGTAGTCTCCGAAATAGTTTCAACTATCTCTCTAGTCACAATCGGAGGACTAACAAGAACTGGATTTTCTTCACTAGGCGGCGTTGACTGAATCTCATCAGCAGCTGCAATTTGGCTAGACATAAAAGAAAGGGTTGCAAGCAAGACAGAAGCTGCACCAACAGAATATTTGCGAATGGAGAAACGATTCTCTTGCTTAGTGTACCAACGTTTATTCATTTTTCTAATCCTCCTTTGTAATTATTTTCACTTACATATATTTTTATTATAACATATGTTTTGTAAAAATAAAAACAAAAACGTAATATTTTGAAATATTTTTGTAACATTTGTCATAATCAGACCATTACCAAATATCCCTTCACCTATCAATTCGCAAAATTTCTCAAAAAATCTGGAAAATGTTAAATTTTTTATAAAAAAATAGAAAGTGACCCAAAAATCACTTTCTACATTTATCTATTTACCTAAAACAGCAGACGCCAAGGCCTTTTGAATAGCAATGACGGACTTGTCGCTCTTAAATTGCAGAGTCTCTGCTGGCTCTGCTGCTGAAGAAATCCATATTTTCAACTCCGCATCTAGGTCAAAATGACCGGAGGTTTCAACCGTAAATCGTGAAATCGAACGATAGGGAATAGACTTGTAGGAAACCTTCTTACCTGACATTCCTTGTTTGTCCACCAGAATCAAGCGATACTCGGTAAAGACAATTAGGTCACGAACCAAACTAAAGGCCATTTCTACCTGTTCCGCATCCAAAAGGATATCTGCCAACTCTTGCTCTACCTTATCATTATTCATCTGTGAGGCATTGCCCATCAAACCTGAAAACAAACCCATGTGTTTACTCCTTTTTTACTTTTCCTTATTTTACCGAAAAATGTGGAATAAAAAAAGCAAAAACCCCAGAAGAGTTTTTGCTGCTGTCAAACTTAATAAACATCACGACGATAGCCAACAGTCACCACAAGTACAACCAATTCATCATCAATAATATCACAAATAACCCGATACCAGCAATCAGCAGTCCACTGGTCATATAGTTCACCAATTGCGGGAAAAATGGTTTGTCCGTCAAATGGTCATAGTGGGCGGCAATCAAGTCTTCCGTCGCCGTCATCATTTTCAAATCAGAAATGGTAAAGCCACGGTGCTCGATGCGGGAAATCATCTGCCCCACCAGCCCATGCTGGACAGCGTCTGGTTTAATAATGAAAAATATACGTTCCATAAATCACCTCCATTTTACAGGTTTCAGAGGGACAAAACCTCAATCTGATTTCCGCCCAAAAGAATTAAGTATGAATCCACTCGGTCAATCGCATAGGCCTGTCTCAAGCTGGCAGCGTAGAGGGCCATTTGTTGCCGGTAACGTTCTCGTAATTGTTCCGGATGCTTGTATTTATCGGTCTTGTAATCAAACAGAACGATATGGTCCTCATAAAGGATGTAGCCGTCAATAATTCCACGCAGGACAAATTCCTCTTTAGAAGTTGCATCTTTTTGGATACTGGCAAAAGGTGCCTCGCGGTGTAGCTTGTCAGTATTGGACAAGATTTCCCGTCCCAAATCTGTATCAAAAAAGTCCAAAATCTTCTGAGTATCAATCCTGTCCTTGACAGCCTGATCAGCCTGCACACGAGCAAGAGCTTCTTTAACCGTATCCTCTGTCACCAGCCATGACAAATCAATAGCCTGCATGAGCTCATGGATGGCAGACCCCATTTCAGCACCCGTCACCTGCTTGTGTTTAGTGAAATTCGGTAAGCTAAAGGAATGCTCTGTCTGTCTCGGTTCAATCACATCCAGGACCTCATCAGATAAGACCGGCTCATAGAGTTTTTTAATCTGACTTGGCGTCCGCAAGGTCGGCAAATCAATAGCTGGCTTGTAGCGCTGATTGAGCTCTTCGACACCTTTTAGTTGCTTGATAGTATCTGAAATAGCTTTAGACTGTCGCTGGTCTTTGCCCCCAGGATTGGTCTGCTTGTCAGGCATTTCCAACTTATCCTCATCAGTAAATTCCAAATCAGTGTCTTGGATAAATCGCTTCTTGAAATGCAGGTCTTGGTCTGGAAAGGCCGCCTCAATGGCTAGCACCCAGTCTTGGAAAGAGGTCATGCTCTCTCTGCTGGCCCTTGCAAGAACGCCATCTTGACGCTTGCCATCGTAGCGAGTAGCTAATTTTTCCTGACTGCCCTTGCCCACTAGATAGAGCTTTTTCTCCGCACGGGTCATAGCCACATAGAGCAAGCGCATTTGCTCCGATAGGTTGGCAATTTTCAGCTCCTGGCCATTTATCTGATAGGGAAGGGTGTCCATTTGCACGCGCACATGCGGGAGCGGCGTATCAAACTGGTCTTTCATATCTGCGATAAACTGGATGCCCAGGCCATTTTCCCGACTGAGAATATAAGGCGCCCGACTTTCCATGGCATTGAACTTCTTGTCCATATTCATGAGAAAGACATACTGGAACTCCAAGCCCTTGGACTTATGGACCGTCATGAGCTGGACAGCATCCTTGGGAACAGCCACTTCTACCTCGGCCAGGTCATTGTCGCTGGCTAGGACCTTATCAATCATACTGATGAAGCGTGACAAGCCCTTAAATCCTGTCTTTTCAAACTGATTGGCCCGCAAGCCCAGGGCATAAAGATTGGCCTGCCGCTTCTGACCATTGGGCAGAGCACCCACATAATCATAGTAAAAGCGATCATTGAAAATCTTCCAAATCAGGTCGTGAATGGAATGAAGCTTGGCAAATTTTCTCCAGTCTGACAAGACGGCATCAAACTTCTGAACTTTTTCCAGTAAATCCCGCTCAATCAAATCTGCATTCTCCGATTGACCCGATAGAGCCAGCTGAATCTTGTCGTAGAAAAATCCAGTCTCTGACTGGAGAGCCAGCCGAGCCAACTGGTCCTCATCAAAAGCGAACATAGGGGATTTGAGCAGGGCTACCAGGGCATAATCATTGAGTGGCTGGTTAATGGTCCGCAGGGTGTCCAGCATGACCATGACCTCCAGCGACTTGAGATAGGAAGCCATACCTCCATCCGCTACCAAGGGGATACCATGCTTTTCAAAACTGGTCAAGATAGCATCGTTGCGGGTCCGACTTGGCACCAGTAGCGTAATCTTTGAAAAAGCGACTCCTTCCTGCTTATGCAGGCGAATGATTTCCTTGGCCACCAGCTCCACCTCGCCAGCTGTAAAGGATTGCTCCTCCTGCTCCTCGTCAGATATATCCGTATTGTAAATCAAATACTCCATCTCATTATTGGGCAGGATGAGTTCTTGTTTCCCTTGCTCCTCACTACCAGCAACCAGGCTATGGGTCTCATCATACTTGATTTGCCCCACTTCCTTGTCCATGAGGCGCGTGAAAATAGCATTGGTCGCATCGATGACCTCTACCCGGCTACGGAAATTTTCCTTGAGCAGGATCAGTTTGCCAGCCTCTGGATTGGCCTGGTAGAGCTCGAACTTATCTTGGAAAATCTGAGGATCCGCCTGACGGAAACGGTAGATGGACTGCTTGATATCTCCCACCATAAAGCGATTGTGCCCATTTGACAAGAGGTCCAGCATCCGCTCCTGGGTGTGGTTGTTATCCTGATACTCGTCCACCATGACCTCATGGTACTTTTCTTGGAAATGCTGGCGAATCTGCGCATTGCTTTCTAAAATACCGATGGCTAAATGGCTGATATCAGAAAACTCAAAAGCATTTTCCTGCATCTTGGCCTGCAAATATTGATAAGAGAAATCGCAAACAAATTCCTGCAAAATCCTCATAAGTGGCAAGACCTGGGGCTGGTAGGCAAAAATTGTCTCTAAAAACTGGAGATTCTGCAAGTGGGATTTGAGCTGCTTAAAGACAGGGTACTTGACCCCAGCCACTGTGACATCGCTGGACGAAGGGAGGATGTCCACTAATTTTCCAGTAAGTTCCGGCAGGCGGGCCGCATCCATATGCCTGTCAAATTCCTGGGCCCATTCGCGCAGACTTTGGAAAATCAATTGGTGCTTCTTGTAGGCCGCCGTATCCTCTCCCTTGGCTGTTTTTTGCTTGTAATCCGGCAAATCAGTCAAGTCCTGCAGGTCATCAGCGGCCTGAAACATGGCTGCTAGCAAACCTGTTAGGCTAGAGCTAGGTAGGCTCTCCCAGTCCTTATAAACTTGATAGCCCTTGAGCAAATTTTGCCGCAGCCACTTGTCTGGTGCGCTAGTTGCCTGGCTAAAGTCATAGATCTGGTAGACCAATTCCCGAAAATTCTTATTATCCTTGCGGTTGCCGGAGAAATTCCGAACCAATTGCTCAAACGACTTGCCATCTTTTCCAGACAGATAATCTGCAAAGAGATCACCGAACACTTCATTTTTCAGCAAATCCTGCTCATTCTTATCTGTCATGATACGAAAATTGGGCGCCACGCTCAGCTCATAGCCATAGGTCGTGACTAATTTCTGGGTAAAAGAGTCCATGGTTCCGATATCCGCATTGCCCAATTCAGCCAATTGAGCCGTCAAATGCCTGCGGATGTCCTCATCCACCGTCTCTTTGATTTCCGTGTTGAGCCTTTTCTCAATCCGCTCCTTCAATTCACCGGCCGCCTTGACCGTGAAGGTGGAGATAAAGAGCTGGTCGATATGGACACCCCGTTTGAGCTTGTCCAAAATCCGCTCGACCATGACAAAGGTTTTTCCTGAGCCCGCTGATGCAGACACCAAAATATTCTGCCCATGGCTGTAAATGGCCTCAATCTGCTCTGGAGTTCGCTTCTGGTCTTTTTCGGAAGCCAATTCCTGGGCCTGAATCTCATTGATTTCTTCTTCGGTTAAAAATGCTTGAAAGCTCACAATTGGCTCCCTCCTTTCATTCGCTCTAACCAGTCTTCTCGCCTACCACCCTTGACCAAGACACGAGCCTGGCTCAGATGCCGGTCTGCTTCAAATCCGGTAATGGCCTTGAGCTGGTCACCTGCAACGGAACGTCCATCTTCTGTATAGGGATTGATGGCAAATTCCCCCTCTAAAATGCGGCTGGCTGCCTGGCGGTACAATTTCTCATTATGGGCCATTAGAAGCCCTAATTCCTTGCGACTATAAAGACTGGCCTTGGTCTTATGATAGAGCTGGTTGAGACGATTGCTCTCCTCTTCGATAAATAAGCCCTTATAAACCAAGGATTTGTATGCTTCGGCAAGAACCTGGTCCTGCCCCTTAGTATCGGCTAATTTGACAATGGGATCCAGCAAATGCAGATACATGGCCCCAAATACCTTATCTGTCTGCCCAGCAACCTTCATCTGACTAACGGCCGACAGATAGGTAATGAGCTGGGGACTAAGGCCATTGTAAAATCTGTCAATCTTAAAGCTATTGGCACTGGACTTGTAGTCAACCACACCCAAAGCCTGGTCTGATAGCAGCTGATCCAGGCGGTCAATCTTACCGATAATTTGTAGCTTACGACCACCTTCTAGTTCTAAATGGGCTTGCTCGTTCTGACCAAACACTGCTTCATTGGCCAAGACTTGCACAGGATTATCGCCTCGTAAAACGAGGGAACTTGCACGCGCTACGTCCAACAAAATTTGCTCCGAATAACGACTATCGGCATTCTCACCGTATAGGGCCTGGAAATCCTTTTCCTGACGGGTTGCTGCAATGGCCTGCTCCAACTTTTCATCGAAGAAGGCACTGCTGTGGTCCATGGTCACGCGCTCAAAAATCCGATGGAGGAAATTCCCATGGCTACGAGCATCCGGGCGAATAGAATCCTGCTCCTGCAAACGCAGGACATGCTTAATGAAAAAGAGGTATTCATTCTTGTAGAAGTCCGTCAAGCTAGACACCGACAACCTCAAGGGCTGGCCAACTGGATAGAGGGTTGCCAGAGTTTTCTTGGCCAGCTTCTGACTGTGCAATTGGCTGGAAATTGTCGGAATGGTAACGCCCTTTTGCTTTAACTTCTTATCAAGATAACGGACAGCCGCCGACCAAAAGTTCTTGATATCAGTATCCTCTTCTGTAGCCAATTCCTCAGGATTGAGCTGAATAACTTGGGACAGGAGACCATTAAAATGCCCGACATCCGTTGGCAGCAGGGTCGTCCTCCGACCTTTTTCAATGGATTTCACACCCAAGCCCGTCAATAGCTTCAGATAAGGAGAGACTAATTCCTGACCTTCATTGTACAATTGCGGAGCTGATAAGACCAGATGCTCAGTCGCCGAATGCAGCAAGGACATAAAGGTAGCATGGTTTTTCTTGCCATTTTCCCGACTAGGAATGTGGAACTGGGCTAGGGAGTCCGAACGTTCATTCATTCTGACCTTCTCCTCGTCTGTCAAAATACCTGTATTCTTGGCAACTTTTGGGAAATTCGACTGGCTCAACCCCAGGGCATAGACATACTTGGCCGTATGCGGTTCAATCAAATCATAGGACTTGACAGACACTACATCCACCGTTGCTGGCACGGTCCGGTAATGACTAGATTGCATACCCGCCTTGAGTAGGGAAAGGAAGTCCTCGACCGACAGGGTTTCCTTGGCAAACAAGTGTTGAAAAACTTCCAGAATATGGCAGAAAGCTTTCCAAACCTCTTCCTCTTTTTCAATTTGCAGCTGGCTCAGTCCTTCTGACAAGGCAGCCATATTTTCAGCCAAGTTGATGCGACGGGCAAACTCCATGAATTTTTCTAGGAGGGATTGGCCTGACTGCGGACGAGCCTTGAAAAACTGTGTCAGAGGTGCCATAATGCTCTCTCGTAGCTGGTTCAAAACCTCCAAATCATAATTCGCTCTGCTATTGACCGTAAAATCACGAGAAAACTTAGCCTGGCCCTTGAGATCCGCAAAGGTAATATAAGCGTGGAAGCGGTCCAGTTGCCCCTGCTCCAGCTGGCCATAGAGACCAGATTTCAGCAAGTTAATCAGGTCCTCTGCCCGAAAATTATAGCGTTTTAGACGCTCCAGGGACTCCACAAAATGCACCAGCGGATGGTGGCTCATTTCCTCAGCCCTGCCAAAATAGTGGGGGATTTCATATTTATCAAAAATCTTGCCAATCTGAAGTTGGTAGCTATCCACATCACCTAGCAGGACTAGGATATCCTTATAGCGAGTCCCCTCAAACAATCTTTTACGAATGGAACGAGCAACCGCTTCGACCTCCTCCTTTTGATTGGTAGCCTCCCAAATTTCAATAGCTGACAAATCCTCTTCAGTCAGCTCATAGGCAGGTTTGGAATAATCAAACTGGCTTTCAATATTTTTGGAGAGTTTTGCAAGGGATGGCCTCGGAACATCGCCATCATCCCTTGTCAACTTGCCTTGATCAACTCCGTCCATGAAAATGGGCTTGGTCTGGTAGCTAAAAGCCAAGTGACGGAGAAATTCAACACTAGCTTGAAAAACATTCCCCTCAAGATGAGTTTCCTGGTAGGCTTTTTTGCTGGCATAGCTGGCAATGTGTATTTCCGCTACACGCCCATGAAGGCTGGCAATTAGGGCTTCCTCTTCAGCTGAAAAACGCGTAAAACCGTCCACAATCAGGACCACCTGGCTGAGCTGGTCATCCAATTGACCTGACTCTACTTTCCGTCTGAATTGCGCCAACTTGGTCTCATTTTCATAATCCTCGTCCATGAGAACGTCCTGCAAGGCTGACAAAATCTTGATAATATCTGCCTTCTTGGCAGAAGTCTCCAGATTTTCCAAGGCAGAAAGGGGCATGTTGGAGGTTTGCAATTCCTTGTAAAGATTGACCACCTGCTCAATAAATGCCGGGTCCTTCTTCAAGCGGCCATAGACCTGCAAATCACCATCTTCAAACTGTGTTAAAACTCGATAGACCATCATGGACAAGCCCAAATCATCCAACGCTTTTTTGCTGTTCTCTTCATGGTAGATAAAATAACGGGCCATTTGCGCAAAGCGGGTCACCAGGATTGACAAACTAGCCTTTCTCGGCAGGTAGGATAGGACTTTTTTTTCCTTTTCAAAGGACAAGGAGTTGGGCGCAATGTAAAATACCCGTTGAACCCGATGGGACTCTTCCAGTGCTAAAGCGGTCAACTTCTTGGTAATATCATTGCTGATGTCTGAATAATATAACTTCATGGTTTCCTCACACAATTCTGGCGTCTATGAACTGTTCTTTATAATCTGGACTCACAAGTAAGGTACATTTAGGTAAGAGATAGTTTTTTGATAATTAGGACCGTTTTTTGAAGGAATACTGACTGTATTTCTAAAAAACTAACGATGAGTAGTAGAAAACTAGCCTTAGATAAAAGTGCCGAACTGTGAATACAGGTTCTTTTTCCATTATACCAAAAAAAGCCCACCTAAAAGGTGGGCAAGGGCATCGTTTCCGATGAGGTTAGAAGGTTCACAGCATCTAACCAAGGTCCGCTCCTGCGTTTCAATCTAATGAAGACCTCCCTAGCGTCGAATGTGACAAAGTCACTACTCGGCTCATCGCATGTAACTATTCTACCATAATCTCAAGGATTTGCAAGCCTGATTACTCCATTCGTTCTTGAATGCTTACTTGTACACTATCACCAGCCTGTTTTCCAATAGCCGCTCGAATAGCCTTTTGAACGCCAATAATGTAACAGATATTACCTGTTTCATCCTTGATTCCCATATTGACAATGGAGCCATCATAGGGATGACCATCAAATCTGGCATGTACCTTTACCCTCCCCTTGCCAAACTCTTCTCGTATATCATAGGGAAATATGACATAGGCTCCGCCCTTATCTGGAACAGGGTGGATAGTTGCTACAAATTCATATACTTTAGACAAGATTCCTCCTAAATGTACTTACTAGCTTCACGAATGGATAAGCCTGCCATTTGGGAACTGTACTTTTTTAGAAAAGCCCGTACCCAGTCAGGATTGGTCTTGGAATAATCTCGCAAACTCCAGCCAATCGCCTTGTTAATGAAAAATTCAATCTGATTGAGATTATTGATTAGGATTTGTTCCAACAACTCTGTATCTGTCTTTTCTTTCTGCAAGAGTTGGTGGTCAATGGCAATCCGTCTCAACCAGAAATCATCATCCAAACTCCATTCCAAGATTGTCTGCTTGGCCTCTGGATTGTCCAAAACAATCTTACCGACTAGTTTATCTAATCCATCAATACTATCCCACCAAGACTTACTTTGAGCCAGTTTTTTCAAACGGGGTAAATCAGCTAGAACCAAGTCTTTTTTCTTGGTAACCAGATAATCAATGGCGATATATTGAAATTCACGGTAGGGCTTAGACCAGCAAGCCTCAACAAATTCCCAGTCAATTCCCTGAGCCTTAGATTCTTTGAAAAATTGCCTAGCAACTTTTCGGCGGTCAGGAGTTCGCACACCCAGAAAGTCAAAATTGTTTTTCATATAAGCCTTCATAGGCTGGGCCTGACTGGCATCCGCCACAGCCAACAAACGTTTTTCTAATTCGTCAATCTTCATTTTGCTTACCTACAAGAGATTTTTGAAGCCAGACAATATCATGCCAGGTATCAAATTTATAACCAACATTTTTGAAATGTGCTACCTGTTCATACCCTCTCTTCTTATGAAGAGCAAGCGAGGCTGGATTAGGAAGAGCAATACAGGCTAAAAAGTTCTTAAAGCCACGCGCTTTCAAATCTTCTTCTATGGCATCATATAAAAGACTTCCGATTCCTTTTCCACGTGCCAAATTACTGACATAAACAGACAATTCAACTGTCCAATCGTAAGCAGCACGGGCATAGTAGGTCGATGCATACGCATATCCCACAATCCGCCCTTCTTCTTCTGCGACAAGATAGGGAAATTTCTCCAAGGTCTTTTTAATCCGACTAGCAAAGTCTGCCACAGTCGGCACTTCTGTCTCAAAA
Organism: Streptococcus sp. A25; assembly: GCF_043674095.1. Classification (NCBI taxonomy): domain Bacteria; kingdom Bacillati; phylum Bacillota; class Bacilli; order Lactobacillales; family Streptococcaceae; genus Streptococcus; species Streptococcus sp. A25. Next base: position 55,478 of record NZ_JBIMJO010000009.1, on the reverse strand, counting down.
GTAATGGCTGTAGTTTCAACATAAGGAGCGTAGATAGCCACCAAATCTGCAGCATCCTCTATCTGAGCTGACCGAATGTTTATCATCTAGTTCTCCAACAATTCTCTGTCATAAATAGTATAGTCACAACGGTAGATAATCAAACGCTTACCATCAATCAAGAGCTCAGATGTTTTTGGCGCATCCGAAGCATAAAGGGATACCTTATCACCAACATAGGTCGCTAATGGTGTTCCATTTTGCGAACGAATCAAAACCACCTTTGCCTTACCTGTAAAATCATTTTTGAGACTAGATACCATACGGTTAACAAGCGGAATTGCACGATCGTAATTTGCAATATCTACTGTTGTCTGATACTTCGCATACAAGTCTTCCAAACCTTCTTCTGCTGCAATCAAAGATGAGCCTACGTGGTCAATTTCATAATTACCTAGTGTCACCTTCAAAACAGACGAATCCGCATTAGAAAAGCCTTCAGCATCCACTGAGTCGAATTCTTCATTCCGCGAAATCGATAAGGACTTACCAGACATTTCATCTATTAGCTGAGAATTCTCATCAAATGTCCGAACTGTCATTTCCAAGCCAATCCATTCTTCCTTGGTATTTTTCCACCAATTTGAAATCGACTGACAGGCTGATAAAGTAAACAAACTTGCGACTAAGACGGCACTGAGTGCTATTTTTTTATTCCATTTCATATAAAACCTCCAATGGTTGATACCTTATTGTACCATGAAAATCAGTAATGTAATATCTGAGAAACCTTTTCAAGCACAGCTTACTCTTTTTCGCTTAATAATTCGCTCACTCAAAATGAGCGAATTATCTTCTAATGTTTCTGATTAGTTCATTTCAAAGTAAGACTTCCAAATTATCTTTCCTTATCTTACCAGCAAATAGCTAAACCAAAAAAGTGCAAAACATTATCATTCACAACAAATTGAAATCATATCATTTCAATTTGAAAACATATCAAAACAATAATTTCATTGTAAAAACGATTTTTAAATAAGCAAAACAAACTGAATTGTTACTTTTAAACATTTATATCTTTACATTTCAATGTAATTTCTTAAAAATAAAATTTTATTATAGGTAACTGTGCTGTTTTGAGAAGTTTTAAAAACTTTTTTTGAAATAATTCTATTTTTTTCTACTTATTTACGAATAGATAAGATGACCGGAAAAAAAGATAGTGAGGTACACAAATGAAAATCCGAATTCCTTTATATGCACAACATCTGAATCAAGCAGAATTTACACAATTGATCACAAGTAGTGTTGATACCTTGAAACAATATAGTTCAGCCACCAATGACCCCATGGTAACGGACTTAATCAAACAGCTTGAAGAATCCTTGCCCTTACTGAAAAAAAGTCTCAAACAAAAACGTGGCTCAGACATGACTAATGACTTAAACAAGGCCATAAAGAATCGAAAGGCTGACTACTCTGCCTTCGTCAACGGACTCAAACTCTTTAAAAATACTCGGACACCAGAGAAATTGCAAGCCTATCACCGACTACAAGAACTCATCAAACTATACAAAAATACAAGGTCTACCAATATGCAAGAATCATCGGCTTTGATTGATTCTTTGCTAGCCCGACTGGCGAAGCCACCTTACTCAGAAGATATTAGCCTACTTATGTTAGATGAAGCTGTTGCCAATCTCCGTGAAAGCCATGAAAGTACTTATCGTCTCTATCTGAAAAGAAGTCAGGACACCAGCACTCGCGAAAAGATAAACAGCTTGGAAGTCCGTAAAACAGCCTTCAATCTGTACACCCTCCTGTATAGTCACTTGGTCAATAAAATAAGCTATGACCCAACGGCACCAGAGAAAGTTATCCTACAAGTCTTAAATGACATTCGTCAAGATTTTTCAGAACGGACACGACAGAAAAATCAAACAGGAACAAGTACTGCTTCCATAAACATTGTGACAAGTCTACCACAAGGAAAAGAAATGGAGACAAGATAGAAAAAATTCCCCCTAGTCGACATGATTAGGGGGTATTTTTATCAAAAATCTAATTATTAAAATATTTCAAACTTACTTATCAAATGATTGGATTATAAAATTTTAAAATAATACAAATGGGCACCTCTATAAACTCCCAAAATTGCGAATTTGGAGTTACGAAAGCCTTGTTAAATCAACATTTTAAATTTTAGAAAATTAGTTTTTAGAGATTCCCAAATGAAGTAATTACTAAAAATAAATAGCAATCTCTGAATACAATAAAATCAAAGAACAAATAGTATATTTAAATATATGAGTGATACTCCATAATTATAGATATCTTAGTAGAATTTTATTTTACAATCAATCGTTAACCAAAAAGGTTGATTTTTTCTTCGGATTGGTTTATAATTCATTTGTAACTAATGAATTAAGGAGAAATATTATGGTAACTGACTATGGAAAATTTCTAAGGAAATTGAGAATAGATAACGGAGAAATATTGAAAACAATGGCTCAAAAACTTGATGTTAGTTCTGCATTTTTATCTGCTGTCGAAAATGGTAAAAAGAAAATCCCAAGAGACTGGGATGAAAAAATCAATTCCATATACTTATTGGAGAATGATGACTTCGAAAAATTACTTCAATCACGACATCTGACAGAAAGTAGAATTGAAATAGAACTTGAATCTCTGACAGAAAATCAAAGAGAAACCGTTTTTGCATTTTCAAGATCTATAGAAAGATTTAATACACAAGATTTAACTACTTTAATGGCATTTTTTAATAAAGAAAGTGAGGATTTAGATGCTGAATAACTTTAAAGTTTCTCCATGCTCTAGAAAAGACTTAAGAAATTATGCACTTTTGATAAGGCAAAAAACAAAACTTGAATTTCAATTAGAATTTCCAATTGTTGAAGTACTGGAAATACTTGTAGCTGATGAAAAATTAAATCTTGAAATTTTACCAGATGAAGATATGCCAGATTCATATGGTGAAACATTATATACTACAAACGTTATCCGACTCAGAGAGTCTACATATAATGGTGCATGTGAAGGTAATCCATTTTGTAGATCAACTATTGCTCACGAACTCCTCCATTGCTTTAAACATAGATATGAAGAAATAAAATTCTGCAAAACAGTCGAAGAAATACAATCAATAAAGTCTTACGAGGATGCGGAATGGCAAGCAAATTGTTTTGCAGGAGAGCTATTAGTTCCCATGCACCTTGTTAAAGGACTGACCGTAGAGGAGGTAGTTGAAAAATGTAAGGTTTCTCATAGTATGGCGAGCTATCAATTGCAGCAATATGAAAAAGATGATTGGAAATAAAAAAAATGCCTTTGAGTGGGGACTCAAGGCTGGGGAGGTGGCTAGGTAAACCACTTATCTATACAATCCTAGTTTACCATAGTCACCTCGTAAAAACAAGATGTTCGAGGAGATAAAATGACAATAATTCAACAAAACAGAAAAAGTAACCAAGATGTTTATCACGCTAATATATTAAAAAATAATAATTATGCTGGTGAGGAAGAAATCCCTGTAATTCGTCCTTATACTGGAGAGCTTCCTAAGCAAATTATTCCTTTTTCAAAACGCAAATCATATCCTAAAGAAAGTTGGATTGGTTTTTATGAAGATGATATTAAGTTTCAAAGTATTTGGAATAAACCTAAAAAATACTTAAAAGAACTAAAAAAATATGGTGGTGTAATCACTCCGGATTTTTCTATTTTCCGTGATATGCCATTGACGCAACAAAAATGGAATATCTTTCGTAATAGAGCTATAGGAGCATGGCTTCAAAGAAATGGAATCAATGTTATTCCAAATATAAGATGGGGGGACGAAAGAACATTTGAAACAGCATGTTTAGGTATTTCAGAAGGTTCTACTATTTGCGTTGGATCGCATGGATTTATGCGTGACAAAGAAGAGAAAAAACATTTTACAAAAGGACTCGATGCAGTTATTGATAAGTTGGGTCCAAAAAAAGTCCTTGTTTACGGCACATTACCTGACGATGTTTTTAAACTACATCAACTATTTGGTATTGAGTTTCTTGCATATCCAAGTGAAATCAAACTCTATCATAAAGGAGGTATATGATATGGGGACTGGATTTTATGGTGGCTTTGGAAATACCAAAGGAAAATTAATTCCAGACCATCTACTGACAAAACTTGAACTAAGTGGAGTAAAATTCTCAAAAGAAAATATCGTAATGATTACTGAGACACAAGAGGGAGAACTGGTCTGGTTGGAAAAAGGCAATCGATTTGCTGGCCTAGAACATATAATCCTTCGCCATGAAACAGATATATTTCAAAAATTTGGAGTTACAAAAGATGAAATCCCTGCCTTTATAAAAGAAATCATCGAAAAAGGAGAATTAATTCATAGGCGACCAAACAAAAATGGAATCGAACGTATTTACCTTTACAATGGAAAACATTATATTTTAAATGGTGTAGGCAATAATGGCTTTATTGTTACAATCTATCCGATAGGAGATATAAAATGAAGAAAGTCAAAATTATGCTAGATTTTCTAGCTGGACCAATTTGGAAAGATAAATTAGATGAAGAAACATTTGAATCAATAACAGGTATTTATTGTATTGATAACGACAAAATTTTACAGGATATCAACACTGAAATACAAAATATGTACTCTTCTTACTACCATTTTAATGACAATATGCAATCATTTTGGTTTGATGAGGAACAAGAAAAAAAAGACAAGGAAAAAATTCTTCAACTCCTCAATAAATTAAAAATGCGACTTAGCGATATCAATGATGGTACTTATTTTGTTGAAGATTATGAAACCGAACGAATTTCCAATCTTTAGCAATTTACTACCTATGAAAAAACCTCCTTACAGTTCGAATTTCTTTCAAACTGTAAGGAGGTTTTCTTGCTATTTAATCTCCTTCAAATGCAAACAAGATAAACAATCCATCTACACTCCACCTCGTTACTCCTCCACCTTCACCTGCCCATTCATCAGCATTGGCAAGAGCCAATCACGAAGTTGGGTCAGTTCTTGGTTTTGTTTATAAATTAAATGTTTTTGACTAATAAAATTTGAGACTAATTTAGAAAATTTTAAAGCATGTTTTTCTGAAAAAAGGACACTATATTTTTGAATATGAGCCTTATCACCTCTAGGCATTTTAGAACCCTTTGATCCTGCAACATTATAATTAAAAAAATCATCTCTCGCCAAGGAATAGAATAGATAATTACAGATTTCCTTATCATTTGCTCGGAGGCATAAAACGTCACTACTACAACCACCTGTGCGGTCTGATATCCAAATTTTCTTAAAATATGGGCGAATATTAGCAATTAGAATATCGTTAGGGATAAAACTATTTACCAAAGTGCTGTTAGGTAAATAAGTTGCTTGCTCAATACCTTTCATATTTGATAGCATATTATCTGTGCCAATATAATTTTTTGAATTTAAATCATTAGAACTAATTTTATCGGTAACATAAGTTGATAATTCCCCCAACTGCTTCACTCCCCACCCTTCTGGGATTTCGCGTTTGAGTTGGTCGTTATAGACCATTTTTCCACCAGAGGACTTGTAGGGCTTTCCATTTTCATTAGGGAAATCAAACTGCACAAACCAATAATCATAAAGCGTCTTGGCCATCGCCTCCAACTCTTCGTTGATTTGGTTGTTCAGAGAGATTTTTTGGTCAATAAGCTTTATTATCTTGACTGTTCTTTTTTGCTCTTCAATACTATCAGGTATGACGAAATTCAAATCAGCAATATCATTTGAAGTGATTGACGGATATGATGACACACTATTCTCGGCAATCATTTGTAGATAATTAATAGTAGAGTCTTGAGTCAATAAATAGTATAGGAAATACTCATCTATTACTGAGTCATCAGGATTTAGTGTAGTAAAACCAGTAGAAACAATAAGATTATTTGGAGTTTCTTCTAACAATCCGTAGTGACGCTGAATTGGACGTACGTTTGAAAAAAGTATAGTATTTTTTCTAACTTTTCTCTTGGCACGACTTGGTAATTTATCAATACTTAAATCAATTTTTTGTAGTGTATCAACCTTATTCTCGGTCAAATTACTAGTATCTAGATACAAAATAGTATCAAAAGAATCATTTTTTAAGAGTGACAACTCATTAATTTTTGAAATATCTCCAACCCTAATTCTCATACCTCACCCTCCTCATCTGCTCTGCTATTTCCTTTTCCAATTCATGGGATTGGGCAAAGAGGTCGGCTAAGCGGTCTTGGTAGCCCTGCATTTTTTCTTCAAATTCTTCTTGGCTAATATCGACGTAGTCAATCTTGATGTCAAAGTACTGACCAGCACTGAGGGAGTAGTTCTTATCCTTAATCTCCTCATAGCTGACCTTGACTGAGAAGTCTTCGACAACTTCTTTGTTAATAAAGGTATCAATGATTTGGCTTTCTTCATCAGGGCTAAGGACTGTCTTTTGGTTCTTGCCTTCCTTGACCTTGGTCCCAAGATTAGAAGCGTCAATCAAGACTACATCGTCCTTATTTTTCTTATCAATAAAGAGAATGGACACGTTGGTACCTGTGGTCGCAAAGATATTAGACGGCATGGACACAACGCCTGCCAACATCTTCTCATCGACCAGGTACTGACGGATTTTCTTGTCAATACCAGACTGGGCAGTGATAAATCCTGTCGGCAAGACAATGGCCGCCTGACCATCTTCCTTCAAACTATAGATAATATGCTGGATAAAGAGTTGGTAAATGGCCATACTATCTTTTTTCTTGTTGGGAATCTTTGGCACACCAGCAAAAAATCGTTCACTGCTATTTGGTAGGCTTTCTACCTGATCTCGCCACTCAGAAAAATCAAGTTTGAAAGGAGGATTGGACACGATATAGTCCATCTTCTCCACATGACGATTGTTGAGAATAGTATTTCCTTGTACAATATTGTGAATGGAATGCTGCAAGCCATTGAGAATCAAGTTCAGACGCAAGAGATTTGAAGACTTTTGTGAAATATCTTGACTGTACACACTGGTACGGTCAGTTCCAATCTGACTGGCCAGGTTCATCAAGAGAGTCCCCGAACCAGCAGAAGGATCATAGATTTTGACATTACTAGGTTGGTCATTGCCCACCAAAATGGCCGCGATGATTTTGGCAACAGAGTGAGGTGTGTAGTATTCCGCATACTTTCCACTATCCTTGTTGTAGTCCTTAATTATGTACTCAAACAAGGTAGAGAAGAAGTCAAAGCCCTGTGAAAAGATCTGCTGGTCAAATTTAACACGCGCCAAGAGATTGATAATAGAAGCCGCCACTTCATTTCGCTTGCTGGCATCAGAAATGGTATCCGTAATCAAGCGTTGATCAAAGAGGCGAATATCTGTTCCACCATCCGTATGAACTGAGAAAATAGCATTGTTGTCAATGGCAATCTGATTGAGCGTTTGTTCAAAAATCTCAGAAAAATCTGCTTGGTTCTGTTGACGGTGTAAGCTTTCAATCAATTGTTCAGGTTTTAGATGAGCAGTTTTAGTCCCAATATCGTCTAAAAACCAGTCATAATCCTCTTCAGAAAGGTCCAAAAGACCTTGATAATCATAGTTATTGTCAACGACTAAGGCTTCGTAGAGAAACTTATCATTTAAAAACTTATATAGGAAGGACTGGGTCAAGAGTTTATACCCTCCTGCTTCACCCCATAATCCTGCATTGGTTAATACTGCATTGAGTTCATCTACCAAGCCTTTTACTTGGCTTTGTACCTGTACGATATAATTGTCTTCCATTTGGTTAGTATTCTCCTTCATAGACTTCCATCAGGGAACGAATCAACTTATCATAATCGACTCGTTTGAGTTGCTTCCCTACTTCTGTTTTCTTCATTTCTTCACGGGCTAGGCGCTTGATCTCCCCTTCCAAATAGGCTTCGTTGTCAAGGATTCCTTGGTTGAGTCCGATTTGATAGTCAATCAACGGCTTGGCACCTTTTAATACTTGATAAATAGCTGGATAATCACTCACTACCGTGGATTGAGTAACTCGTTTAAAAGTACGGGCTGACATGCTATCTCCACCAAAGTTCATAGCCAAACGATTCATCCGTGATTTGTAATCCTCTACAGAATCGAACAAGCTTTGGTAGGCCTGTTTGGTCTCCTTGATACGTTCCAAGCTGTATCCTTCAACTTCCTGTGTCATGTGTTTGTTTAGAACGCGTTGGAACTCTTCAAATAGGCTCACCCACTCTGGATCTTTCTCGTCCCTACGTAGATTGATGCCACTGGCCACACGACGACGGATGTCATCTAGATCATTGGCCGCAAGGCGCAACTCCTCTTCTTTGATCTTTGTAAAGCTAAAGCTAGTTTCAGACATGGCAAGATTTAAGAGTTGTTGGCTTGAAAAACTATCTGGTTTATCAATCAAACTCAAGGTCAATAGTCGGCGAGATAACATATTTAATAGGCTGGCTATTTCTCCCATATTGACCTGCTCGATGACTTCGTGATAGCCATGGAGGCGCGCCATGTTGTAGTACTGCCGAATGGTCTCAAGCGACTTCCTCAGTTGGATTAATTCCTTCCTATCCTTCACTTGGTCAATTGCTTTTTCAAAATATTCCAAGTTATCTGTTGGATAGTTCATCAAAACCCCTTGCGATTTTTCTAACTGGTCTTTGACTTCTTCTGGTGTGACAAATATAGCTCCAAACAGATTTTCCCCATCCTCATCAGTTAAAGCTGATTGGTATTCGCGATTGAGTTCTTCCAAGTAGGCTTTATTGGTCTTGTCGAATTCTTTAGAAATATCCGCAAAATCAACCACATAACCAAAAGTATAGTCCCTGTATGGACGATTGACACGGGTCAGGGTCTGCAAGAGGTTATGAGCCTTGATTTTCCGTCCAAGATAGAGTCGTTTCAAACGTGGCGCATCAAAACCTGTCAAGAGCATAGAGTAGACGATAACAAAGTCAGTTTGACCTTTCTTAAACTTTTCTACTTCTTCTTTCTTGTAATCCTTATCTCCTGCATCATGCAAAATCAAGGTAGAGGTGAAGCTCGTATGACCTGCTAGTCGCCGTTCTTCTAATTGCTTATGCAATTCCCGAGCTTGTTCGGAAGAATCACAAACAATCATTCCTCCAATGGATTGATCATCAAACAGTATATTTCGAGCTCTTGTAAAATCTTCTAAAATGAAATCCAACATAGGACTGACATAACGAGGATGAGCAAAAATTTCTTTTTTATCAATCGAACCTTTTTGAATCTCTTCATGTATGGTTTTCAGGTTCTCTTTATAGGATGTTTCGATATCCTCACGCATTAGTCTCAGCGTAAAACCATCCGCAATGGATTGATTATAGTAGTATTTATGGATATAGTCTCCAAAAATATCACGAGTGGTTATAGCCGTTTCCTTGGATTTACCATCTGCTTTCGGAGCAATCAATGGAGTACCTGTCAGCGCAATCTTGATAGCTTGCTTATCAGCATTATACAGATTTGGTAGATAGGACCCTTTTTCGTTGTAAGAACGATGGGCTTCATCGATAAAATAGATATTCTGCCGATTTAAGTTATAACCAGAATGGTCCGTCAAGTCGGATGTATCCTTAAATTTTTGAATATTAACCACCGAAACATGACACTTGGCTGGTACTTGATTTAACTCACTGGGCTTGTTTATTCGATTAACTGTTAGGCCACGCTTGCTAAATTCTTTAAAGGCCTGATCAGCCAAATCCAACCTATCTACCACAAAATAAAAACTTGGCACCATACCCTTATCAGCATAATAGTCACGCAAATAGCGGATATTGAAGAAAGCAAGAGCTGTTTTACCGGAGCCTTGTGTGTGCCAAATGACACCTTTTTTAATTCCAACATCCAAGCTTCTCTCGATCGCTTTAGTTGCAAAGTATTGTGGATAACGCATGGCGTGTTTTTGTAGTTGAATCTGATCAAGCTCATCTCGTTCTTCCACATAGACGAGACCATATCGGAGCATGAAAAAGAGCCGTTCTTTCTGATAAAGGGAAGATAAAAAGGAATTGCAAGGACTTGCAGGATCCAAGTTGGTTCGGAATTCAACTTGCGACTTGAGGGCAAAACGATTAACATCTGTAAGAACCAAATCAATCATTTTTTCTTCCAATGGAGATAGAACTAATTGCTCTGGTTCTTCTTCCTTGAATGAGTTAAATTTGGTACCAGATGAAGCATTGGTGCAGTAATAAGAGCCTTGTAACTGTTGTCCTTGGCTATCATCATAGGGAAGATTGTCTGAAAAAGCTATCAACTGTGTGATATTGTTAAACCGTCTGAACTTTTTATTTTCAAATCGAAACTTGGTCCGATCCTTTTCAGACTGAATACCTGTCTTCCCATCTCGAATGGCATTTGGTTGTTTGACTTCTATATAACTAAGTGGCAAACCATTTATAAATATCGTAATATCTGGTCGGAACTCGTCCTCACCATTTTGACAAGTGACTTCCAAAGCTATATGAAATGTATTTGCCTCAAGATTCTTCCAATTGATATAGGTATAGCCAGAATCAGCATGAATACGTTTGAAGAAACTTCGTCCTAAATCATCTTGTTCTAATTCCAGGCGAATATTTTCAAATTCTTGTTCAAAATCAGCTTCACTTGCATAATTGTTCAATTTAAGGAACTGTTGTTTAAACATGGATAGTAAGATATTTGTATCCGGATCTCGTTCTTTAACTTCTTTACTAGTAGCCGAAAGATAGTCATAACCGAGTCTGGTCAAATGTAAAGCAGCAGGTATTTGCACCCTCGTAAACTCATTGTGTTCCTTTCTTATCATACATGTTCTCCTAGTCTATTCTTACCATTCATTATACCATATTTGCAAGTGCTTACCGACAAAAAACCGCCCATTACGGACGGTCACGGTTCATCAAATAAAAATGGTCACTCGATGAAAATTGACACTAGTCTAGGAAACGAAGCCGCAGATTATACTTGAGTATATCAAGGCAAGTTGACGCCGAATAGTGTTAATTTTCGATGAGTGAAAATACATCATTCAAATTCTCAGCCATAGTCGGATGGGTGAAAATCTGCGTTTTGAAGTAGGTATAAGGAATCTTATTGTCAATCGCCATGGCAATCAAGTTAATCAGCTCCTCTGAATTGCGACCAAAGAGAGTTGCACCCAGAACAAGCTTCGTTTCCTTATCCACGATAACCTTGAAAATACCTTTGAGATCATTATTGACATGAGCACGCGGCATATTGGCAACAGGCAGTTCATTGGCAATGTAGTCGTAACCTGCTGCCTTGGCTTCCTTCTCGGTCAGACCGACACGAGACAGTACAGGCGTGATAAAGACACTGATTGGAATAGACTTACGTTGGCTCAAGCTATAAGTTCCAGTCCCAGTCAATTTGCCGAAGACGATACGGAAGTCGTCTAGGGATGTGTAAGTGAATTGTGGACCGCCATTGACATCGCCCACTGCATAGACACCTGGAACGGTCGTTTCACAGTAGTCATCCACCTTAATAGCACCATTTTCCAAAAGCTCAATCGCCGTATTTTCCAAGCCCAAGTCAGCAGTGTTTGGCACACGACCTGTCGCATAGAGGACAGCGTCAAAGACTGCCGTTTCGCCATTGACAGTCACGGCAACTTGCTCGCCCGCAGCTGCTACTTGCTCGATTTTCGCACCCAAGACGAAGATCACGCCAGCTTCTTCCATATACTCCTTGGCTAACTTAGCAACCACTTCCTCTTCTCTTGGTAAAATAGCAGAGCCAGCTTCATATACCGTCACCTGACTGCCGAGTTTGCTGTAAAGTCCAGCAAATTCAAGTCCAATGTTACCACCACCGATAATTGCCAACTTGTCAGGACGAACCTCCAAATTCTGAATGCCTGTACTATCATACACATGAGCTGTATCCAACAAACCTGGAATTGGAAGCACGCGCGACTTGGCACCTGTGTTGATGACAATGGTTTCCGCAGTTAACTGAAGGCGTTCTTCTCCAGCAACTACCTCTACAACCTTGTCAGCCACAAACCGTGCGTGACCTTGATAAAGATTGACACCGCTGCCTTTCAAGACCGCTTCATTTTTGTTCCGCAAACGAGTGGTCACAGTTTCCTTCTGCTCCATCACCTGCTCGAAAGTCCAGTTTTTATCTGCTGCTACCAAGAGGGTTTTGGTGGGAATACAACCGATATTGATACAAGTCCCGCCAAACATAGCGGGATTTTCCTCAACCAAGGCAACCTTTTTTCCAGCTGCAGAAAGCTTTCCTGCTAAGGTCTTTCCAGCCTTACCAAAACCGATAACTAACAAATCAAATTGTTCCATAAGATTCTCCTTTTATTTTTTCAACATTAGTCTATCAAAAAAGAATATTTTTGACACAATTCTGCTACGGATAACAAAAAATCCCTTGAAAAATAAGGGATTTCATGTCTTAAAACCGAATGACGAACCGCATGGTATGATGATCAAGCGGGAAAAATTCATAAGAAAACTGGTGACTGTCCAAAATCTGCTTGACCAGGTAGAGTCCAATACCTGTCCCTCCGTCCTCCTTGCTACGACTGTAATCTGGTCGGTAGAAAGGCTGGAAGACTTGGTCAAGTTCTTCCTGGCTGAGCAAATGAGAAACCTGATTGTCTATCAAAAGCTGATTGGCCTGGAGTCTGAGTTTGATGCTTGCCTGCGGGCTAGTATAACGAAAGGCATTGTCCAGGATATTTTTTAGAGCCTTGGTTAGATAGATCGGATTCCCATGAATAAAGACTTCTTCCAAGTCAGTTTGAAACGGATAGCCTTCTAACAATGCCCAGTCAACATAGGAAGGTAGGATTTCTTCAAGCAGGCTGTGAAGGGCTATTTCTTCTCCCTTGTTTTTTATAGCCATATCCACTGTGGTAGCTTCTAAGATAGACTGAACGAGGGCTGCTTGCTCAGCTAGGATATCACGACACTTGGCTAGGTAGGTCTGATGGTCCTTGAACTCCCCGACATTATAAAGCATCCCCTCGACCAGACCGGTCATGCTGGCAATGGGCGTTTTGAGTTCATGTGAGGTCATACGGAGAAAGTCAGATTTCTCCTTCTCACGCACCAGGCTGCGCTCGTTTTCTTCCCGCAACTCTTCTATGCTGCTCTGCAATTTTCCATAAAGATGGTTAATGTCCTGAGCCAAGGTTGCAATCTCATCACGCCCCGTCACTTGACAGGCCAGACCTGCTTGTAAGCTCTGCATTTGCCGTGTCGTCGCAGAGAGGTGGGCAATCCTACGAGTTGAGAAGCGGCTGTAGATAAAGGCCGAGGTCACGGCTAGGGCAATAATCAAGAGGAGCACAAAGGGATAGAAGGTCAAGAGGGTTTGACTGACTCCTGATAGGGTATAAAAACCATATTCGGCTGTGAGAACCAACTCCTTACCTTCTTTTGTGGTAATAAGAGCCGACCAAGAACCAATCTCATCGTACTGGCCTTGCTCCAGATAACTGCTTCCCCGCTCCTGACTGCTCTCTTCCTGCGAAGGATAGATAATCTCCTGATTGGCAGAATAGAGGGTCAAAAGTAGGTCGGGGGAATCTTGGTCGTAGGCGGTCAAACTGGCAATAATCCTTGTCTGGTCCTGACCTTCTAGAGATGTAAGAACTTGGTTATATTCCTGTCTGAGCTGGTCCTTCTTGGCCTGATTGTAATAGATAGGCATGGCATAGTAGAGCAGGCCAAGCAAGATAAGTGAGGTAAGACTGACCATTAGGGTTACGATGAGGAATTCCTTTTTGGCTAGTTTCATCTTAGGTCTCCAACTGATAACCACGGCCAATGACCGTTTTTAGGGGAAGGTCTGGTAATTTCTTGCGTAGATTTTTGATGTGGTTGTCTAGGACACGACTATCCAACTCTGTATAGCCCCAGATACCTAACATCAGGCCGTCTCGACTGACAATCTGGTCCTTGTGCTTGATCAGATAGTGTAGAATGGCATACTCCTTCTGGGTCAAGGAAACCAGCTTGCCCTGATCATAAATCATACCTGTTTTTTCAGATAGGCTGATGTTCCCCACCACCAGTTGATCCGTCTGACATTCCTGACGGAGAATATTCTCAACCCGTTTCATCAGAATAAGGGGAGAAAAGGGTTTGGTAACATAGTCGCTAATCTGCTGATTAAAAGACAGAAGCTGGGTGCACTCATCTCCCAAGGCTGTCAGCATGAGAATGGGAATTGTCGATTTTTTCCGAACTTCCTGCAAGACTTCCAAGCCTGTCATCTCGGGAACCATGATGTCTAGAATAAGGAGGTCAAACTGGCTCTCTTGGCTAGCTTGATAAGCTGCTCTACCATTGACAAAACTCTCAACCTCGTGTCCCTCTTCCTTCAAAAATTCACAGACAACCTGATTGATAACAGGGTCATCTTCCAGTACCAAAATGCGTGCCATACTTGCTCCCTTTTCTTTCTCTTCTCTCTCCATTATAGGCTTATTTGTCTGAGGGCTCAACTGATTTTTGACAATCGCTGCAAAAAACAGATAAAAAACAGATGAGGGGTAGGGTGAGAATAGTTGGTTCTGCTAAACTGGGGATAGAAACTAGAAAGGATACTTATGTTAAAAGAAAAGAAGAAGTATATTTCTCCGGTGGATTTACTAGTTGTGGCTGTGATTTTATTCGGAGAGGGAATCATCAACTCAACATTACAGTGTATCGGCCTCTTCACTCAGCAAACCAGCCTAGCGGAAAATTTGACCTTTACGGCTTTAGACAATATCAAGGCCTTGCTGATCCAGTTGGTCTGGCTCAGCTTAGCTCTCGCCTATCTTATCTGGCGGAAGGTGGATATTTTTCAGTTGGCAAAACGAATATTCTGGACACCTTGGGTTCCCTTACAAGCTCTGCTGATTTTCGGATTGACGGCCTTCTGTATGGATATTTTTCACTTGTTGACCTATCAGTTGACAAGTCCAGTCATGCCCTCCATGTTCAACCTTCTGCCACACATTGACATCACCCTGCTAGCCTACTCCCTCCTCAATGGCTTTTACGAGGAAATCTTTTTTCTGGGGCTATGTTTTATGATCAAACCCGAGGAGAGTAAGTGGATTCTTCCCTTCTCGCTCCTGGTTCGGGCTAGTTTTCACACCTATCAAGGTCTGGTGGCTGGAATTGGTCTTGGCTTGGTTGTGGGGCTTCTCTTTCATTTTCTCTATCAAAAACGCCAGCCCCGTAATCTACTGCCCTTCTTTTTTGCTCATAGTCTGGCTGATGTCATCGGTCTGACAGTCTTGTCTTATCTTCTTTACTAAGCATACGAAAGGAATCTTATGAAACACCTATGGAATACCTATAAAAGTCAGTTTGCCCTTATTCTCGCCAGCTTTGGCTTTGTAAAAGGCTGTCAGATTATCTTTGAAGAATTGGCCAAACCAAATGGCATGGAAGCCAAGTATCCCTTGTTTTTACTAACTATCTCTGTTGCTGCCCTTTATATCATTCCCCTGGTCTATTTAATCCGCTACTTGGAAAACAGCTATGCTATTTCCAAAAAAGTCAGTCATTTAAGTTGGATTTTGGGCCTGACTGCCGGAGTAGCTTTTTCAGACTATGGACACACAGCTATTGGCTACTTTTTGCTGGAGATTGTCAAGGTCAGCGATGATTTTCGTTATGACTGGGGGGCTGCTGTTTCTGGCCCGTTTGCAGAAGAATTTGGCAAGGCTCTGGTTGTTGTCTTAGTTTTACTAATTGCAAGAAAAATGACTCTCAAACATGCCTTGGTCAGTGGTATCATAGCTGGTCTTAGTTTCCAAATCGTTGAAGATATCATGTTCACCTTCCGTGATATGTTTATTGGTAAACTAGATGGGTTTGAGACCATTATCGGTCGTGTTGGACAGGCTGGTTGGACCCACTGGGTATTTACCATGCTCTTTGCTATTGGCATGGTGGCACTTTTTACCAAACAAGCAGCTATATCAAAAGTTCAAGGTCTATTTTGGATTGCAGCGAGTATCGGTCTGCACTTCTTCTTCAACTCCCCATTGCATACGGGTATTTTGACAACCCTGCTTCCGATGGCTAGTGTCTTGCTGGGACTTCTTGCCTATCGAACAGTTGATCAGTTAACAGAGTAACAGAAAAAATCCGCCCAAGCGAGCGGATTTTTTCTGTTCAATCTGATTAGAATAAACCAACGCCGTTAATTGCCTACTTGCCAGGACGAACCTCCAAGTTCGGAATGCCTGTACTGTTATAAACGTTTGGCGTATCCAACAAACCTGGAATTGGAAGAATACGTGACTTGGCACCTGTGTTAATGATAATGATTTCCGCAGTTAACTGGAGGCTTTCTTCTCCAGCAACTACCTCCACAACCTTGTCAGCTACAAAACGTGCGTGACCTTGATAAAGATTGGCACCGCTGCCTTTCAATACTGCCTCGTTTTTGTTCCTCAAGCGAGTTGTTACAGCTTCTTTTTGCTCCATAACCTGCTCAAAAGTCCAGTTTTTATCCACTGCTACCAAGAGGTTTATGGTTGGAATACAACCGATATTGATACAGGTTCTACCAAACATAGCAGGATTTTCCTCAACCAAGGCAACCTACTTCCCAGCTGCTGACAGCTTACCTGCCAAGGTCTTACCCGCCTTACCAAATCCGATAACCAACAAATCAAATTGTTCCACGAGATTACTCCTAAACATTATTTACTTATCTTCATTCTAGCAAAAAGAAAGCATTTTGGCTGAATTTTGCTACGAAAAAAGACTTGAACCATTGTCCAAGTCGATTCTATTTTATGATAAGCTGTCTAGGGCTATCTTCAAGTCTTCAATCAAGTCGTTTACATTCTCGAGACCAATTGAAAGACGGATTTGATTTGGCGTGACACCTGCTGCGAGCTGAGCTTCTTCTGGCAATTGAGCATGTGTGGTAGTAGCTGGGTGGACCACCAAAGATTTAGCATCAGCAACGTTCGCCAAATTAGAGAAGATTTCCAAACTATCAATGACTTTACGCGCTTCTTCGGCTCCGCCTTTTACCTGGAAGGAGAAGATGGACCCCACTCCTTTTGGCAAATACTTATCCGCCAGTGCCTTGTAAGGGCTATTGTCCAGCGAAGGATAATTGACGGAATCTACCTTAGGATGATTGAGCAAGAAATCAACTACTTTTTCTGCATTGGACACATGACGCTCAACGCGAAGAGAAAGAGTTTCTAACCCTTGCAACAACAAGAAGGCGTTGAATGGAGCTAGGGCTGCACCCGTGTCACGGAGCAATTGAACACGAACCGCCACAATGAAGGCTGCTGCACCCAAATCACGGGTATAGCTGATATTGTGATAGCTAGGATCTTCCTCAACAAATTGCGGGAACTTCCCAGATGCTGCCCAGTCAAATTTACCAGAGTCAACAATGACACCACCAATTGTTGTACCATGTCCACCGATAAATTTAGTCGCTGAATGTACTGCAATATCTACACCATGTGAGAAGACATTGATGAGATAAGGCGTTGCAAACGTATTATCCGATACCAATGGAATCTGATTTCTATGTGCAATGTCCGCCAATTTTTCAAGGTCAGGAACATTGATAACCGGATTACCCAAGGTCTCAATAAAAACTAGTTTGGTGTTATCTTGAATCGCTGCTTCTACTGCCTCGAAGTCATCAATATCAACAAAGGTGGTTGTGATTCCATAGCGTGGCAAAGTTTCTTTGAAAAGATTAAAGGTACCACCATAGAGAGTTGTTGCTGCTACGATATGATCACCAGCATGAGCCAAAGCTAAGATAGTATAGGTGATAGCCGCCATACCAGATGAAGTAGCCAGAGCTCCAACACCACCTTCTAGCGCTGCAATCCGATTCTCAAAGGTTGCTACTGTAGGGTTAGTAATTCGAGTATAGATATTTCCCAATTTGCGAAGAGCAAATAAGTCTTCCGCCTCCTGGGCATCATCAAATACATAAGAGGTTGTTTGATAGATTGGTACAGCACGAGATTTTGAAGCTGCATCTACTTCCTGTCCCGCATGCAATTGCAAGGTCTCAAACGAAAATTCTCTAGTCATAAGGGATCTCCTTTGTTCTTTTTGAACATTGTACTCTATTTTCACAGGCTTGACCAATAGAAATTTTTAATCCAAGGCTATAGTTATAGACTATATCATTCTAAGAAACAAGAAAAAATACCCAATAATCATGGATTATCGGGTAATACCTATTTCAGTCAACTAATCATCAAGGGTAATTGTTTCAACTACGTTGTCTTTTATGACAAGTTTAAATCCCCTACCCTTGACTGGGAAAATCCCATTTCCAAGGGTTTTTACAACGCTCTGTAATTCCTCATCTTCAGCTATTATTCGATTCAAGATAGCGACATCAAGCTGCTCAACTCGCTCCAAATAACGCAGCATTGCATGTTCCGAAACAATCAAATCGCTTCGGCCTTTCAATGCCTGGATCCTCTGATTGACTGAATTAAGTTTGGAAGAGACCAGAGAAATTTCTTTACCCACCTGACCTTTACGGTCACGAAGGTTCTCTAGCTGGGCCTCTAATAGAACTTTCTTAGATTCGAGGTACTTGAGTTCCTCTTGTTCTTTACGATTGCTCATATTTTGCCCCCTTTCTATATTTTGCAAAAGAATATCATCTTTGCATAACATCCTCTTCCAAATCTATATTAACATAAATCTAAAAAAATGTCTGGTAAACGACATATAATCCTATAACAATTTCTTATGGTTTTATACTAAATCCTCAAAGGAGATTCGACCAGATTTCCCTTGAAAAACAAGCAAATTTTTGCTATACTTATCTTAGTGAAACCCACATTTTCATGCCTCCAAAAAGGCAAATAACTAATAATTCTGGAGAATGATATAGTCAATTTCAAGACTGGATAACCTATCAGCCTTGTTTATACTTGAACCCTCTTAAACAATGTCACTATCATAGAAAACTATGACATATTTCTACGCAAAATGTGATGGTCAATCATTGTGGAAGGACGGGTAACTATGAAAAAATTATTGCTAACCATACCTATTTGGAGTCAGCTCCTATTCCTTTTTCTAGTGCACAGTTTCATAGCCATCTACTTAATGCCCTACTCATTGTATATTTCCATTTCAATGAGTTTAGGAATCTTAATTGGTTACAGTGGCCGTTTCTCTAAGAAAGATACTCCTCAATCTCCAACATTCTTTCAACTAAAGCCTTGGCGAAAACTCCTCTCCCTTCTTCTGCTATTGTTAGCTGCATTGGTCACTGTTTGGCTGTCCAAAGGCAACCAGTAGCAACTGCTTCGTGGAATCTTAATTGGAACACTCTGCCTCTTAGGTGTAGTGCCTCTAGAAAAGTATGACCAATATTTAAGTCAGTTGCGCACTTAGAATGACCACCCAGCCAAATCTAATCCTGGAAAGACATTTTAAGATACATGAAAAATCTCCTAGAATACATTGGTCCTATTGGACTTATTACCCTAATCATTGCCTACAGTATATACAGGAGGCTCCACCCGACGACAGAAGATGATAAGCACCACCTGCCCAGCCGATGTCCAGAATGTTCGTCCACATCTATTCAAGCCTACAAGCCGGCTAGAAAGCGCTACTCTCGAACTGCAGCTATGATGGGCCACCTATTGAATGGTAGTCGAGGAGCTTGGTTTGCTACCCTCTACGAAGCTGACCGAACCTACTACTACTGTCGGTACTGCGGGCACAAATTTGACAGAAAAGAAAATAGATTCCTGGCAGAATAGGATTCACCTACAAGGCACTTGAGGACGCACTCTCAGGTGCTTTTTATATCCAACTAGCTTGCCAATCTTTCCTCCTGCCCAAGATTGGTCTGATAAAGATAGCGCATCCGTTCAATCTGCAAGCGAAATTGCCCGACCAGGGCTGATACATCCAAAACCATTTCCTTAGTTCGAGTTGCTTCCATGACACCATCTACCAAACGACTGACTTCCTCACCATCTCGAACTCCCATAGACCACAGCTCCTGCAAGATAGTAATACCATAGCGCCTCTCATACTCAACCATGCTTTTCAATACCCACTGGTACTCAGTCTGATGTTTCATTTGATTTCTCCTTATACACGACTCAACAGGGAACGATTGTAAAATTGATTGGTTAAACTGGCCTGCAACATGGCCAACTCCACAATAGACTGGTAGTTTGTCAAATCAAGCCCTTCTAATATCCGATAAGATATAAATAATTTTGGCTGCAAGCGACTCAGATGACTGCTCCAGGCAAGCCCATCCTCTTTGAATAAATCAAAGGCAAGAAAATATATCTGATTGACTAACTGATAGGCTCTGCTATTTAACAAATAGGAATAATCCTGCATTACATCTCGGCAAAAAGAAGCCAACCAAATCGCAGCCCTCACCTCTGGATTCCCCTGGTATTTAGCCAGCAAGCGCATGGTCATGAGACCAGCTGTACCCTCAGACAAGCTGTCAACACACACATCACCCGTATCTAGTCCAAAATGCCCAGCATAATTCTCCCACTCCCGATACAAGGTTTCCCACTGAATCTCAGTCCTCCGAACTTCCATTTGTCTATCCTCCAATCCTTCTGTTTTCATTATCTTACCATCATTTTTGAAATTTGTCAAACGTGTTAAACATAGAATTTGATATTTTTTTCAAGATATGGTAAAATAAGTTAAACAATCAAGGAGGAAAGCCATGATTCTAGGTGACATTTTAAAAAAATACCGGACAAACGAAAAACTATCAATGGATAAATTTGCGGAAAAATCCGGCCTAACAAAGGGTTACATTTCTATGCTGGAAAAAAATCAGCATCCAAAGACTAAGAAGCCCCTTCTACCAACCATGGAAACTCTGGAAAAGATTGCGATTGGGATGGGCATCCCAGTGCATGAACTGATTGCCCAATTGGACCAGGACCAGGATATTGCCCTGACCCTGACACCTGGACAATTTGCCCAATTCCATTACAAAATGTCAAATCAGGTGCAAGAACTAGACCAAATATTGGTAGGTGACTACCGTGATAAATGGATTCACTTTGGCTTTGAGCAGGTAGCTACCATGGCAGATTCAGATGCACCGTCAGGTGAGGTTGTCAAGCTGTCTGACTACTTAGAAACCGTCCAACTTCCTGTCCAAGGCAAGGTGTCTGCTGGTAGCGGTTATTGGCAGGACAGCGACTTTGATAACCTAGTCACTTTTTCTGCTGATACTATTCCTGCTCCACAGGAATACGATGCTATTGCTGAGGTGGTCGGAGATTCAATGGCGCCCTACATTGCCAGCGGTGACTATCTCTTTATCCGTCTCTCTCACCAAGTCGAGCTCAACACTGTAGGAATTTTTTCGGTCAACGGCGAAAATTTTGTCAAAAAAAATAAGGGAACCTATCTCGAATCCCTTAATCCCGACTATGATGATATTCCCTTGTCTGAGGACGACGACATCAGACCAATTGGTCAACTCGTCCAAATTTATTCTCCTGAATAAAATGAAAAATCCTGTGGTTCTCAAAACTACAGGATTTTTGCTTTATCTTTGAATAGACGACCAAAATGCAGACTTGGCTTGAGGCTTTTCACCACCAAATCGACAGGCTCATCCATTTGATTCCTACAAAAGTTTACTTAATCTTTTCTTCTTCATAATCACCGTTCGGGCAGACGACTTGCTTGCCACCACCACGAACCTTCTTCTCAACCAGATAATGGTCACATTTTGGACAGGCACGACCGACCGGCTTATCCCAAGATGTAAATTCACATTCTGGATAACGGTCACATCCGTAGAAAAGACGATTGCGTTTGCTCTTGCGCTCAATGACCTGACCCTGATGACAGACTGGACAGGTCACGCCGATTTCCTTGGTGATTTGCTTGGTATTGCGGCAATCTGGGAAATTGCTAC
This sequence comes from Streptococcus sp. A25, assembly GCF_043674095.1. Taxonomy (NCBI): domain Bacteria; kingdom Bacillati; phylum Bacillota; class Bacilli; order Lactobacillales; family Streptococcaceae; genus Streptococcus; species Streptococcus sp. A25. Next base: position 33,501 of record NZ_JBIMJO010000009.1, on the reverse strand, counting down.
ATGCGTAGAATTTACCAAATCGCCCCAGTTTGATGACCATGGGATGACCACAAACGTCACAGTCAAATCCGGCAGGCTCATCCTTGATTTGGATTTTCTCCATTTGCTCCTCAGCCTTGGTCAACTCAATCTTGAAAGGCTGGTAGAAGCTATCGATAATCTTCTGCCACTGCTCTTTTCCAACCTCAACGTCGTCCAATTTCTGCTCCATTTCGGCTGTAAATTTGACGTTGACGATGTCTGGGAAAAATTCAACAATCAATTTATTGACAATCTCGCCCAGCTCTGTCGGCTCAAATCGCTTGGCAGCCAGTTTAACATAATAGCGTTTTTGGATGGTCTCAATGGTCGGTGCATAGGTAGATGGACGACCAACACCATTTTCTTCCAAGGTCTTGATTAGTGTCGCCTCAGAATAGCGAGCTGGCGGCTGCGTAAAGTGCTGCTCAGGATTGGTAGCGGTCCGAGTAACCGTATCACCTTGCTCCATATCCGGCAACATTTTATTCTTGTCTGAGTCGTTGTAAACCGCCATATAACCGTCAAACTTGACTTGGCTACCATTAGCCGCAAAGAGAACACCATTTTTCCCTAGACGAACGCTCATGGTGTCAAATACAGCCGCAGCCATTTGGCTGGCTACAAAACGATTCCAAATCAGTGTATAAAGACGGAGCTGGTCCTTATCCAGATATTTGGCAATGGATTCTGGGGTCAGATTGACATTGGACGGACGAATAGCCTCGTGGGCATCTTGGGCACCACTGGCATTTTTGAACTTGCTGCCATGCTTAGAATAGTTTTGACCAAACCGCTCTGTGATAAAGGCAGCAGCCTGCTCCTGAGCCACTGGACTAATCCGCGTCGAATCGGTACGCATGTAGGTAATAAGACCCTGCGTGCCGCCTGTTCCAAGACTGACCCCTTCATAAAGCTGCTGGGCAATCATCATGGTCTTCCGCGTACGGAAATTGATTTTATTGGCCGCATCCATTTGCATGGTGGAAGTGGTGTACGGTAATGGCGCATTGCGTCTCCGCTCCTTGCATTCGACTTGCTCCACCAAGAAATCATCACCCTTTAGCCTATCCAAGACTTCCTTGACTTGGTCATTGTTTTCGATTTTGACTTTCTTGCCGTCCACTCCATAAAATGATGCCTGGAATTTTTTCGTTCCTTTTTTGAAGGTAGCGTCAATGGTCCAGTATTCTTCCGGCTTGAAATTGTTGATTTCATTTTCTCGGTCAATGATGAGCTTGAGGGCAACGGATTGCACGCGCCCTGCCGACAAGCCTTTCTTGACCTTTTTCCATAAGATTGGCGAAATCGAATACCCTACGATACGGTCCAAGACCCTACGGGCCTGCTGGGCATCGACCAAGTCATGGTTGATAGCACGCGGCTCCTTGAAGGCATTTTTTACCGCATCCTTGGTGATTTCATTAAATACCACACGGTTTTTGTCCTGCTCATCCAAGCCCAAAATGTGGGCCAAATGCCAGGAAATCGCCTCTCCTTCCCGGTCCGGGTCACTCGCCAGATAGACTTGTTTGGCATTCTTGGCCTCTTTTTTCAAAGAATTGATGAGCGGCCCTTTACCACGAATATTGATGTATTCTGGTGCGTAGTTATTGTCAAAGTCAATGGACATGCTGGATTTTTTCAAATCACGGATATGTCCGACCGAGGCAACTACCTTGTAATTTTTACCAAGATATTTCTCAATGGTCTTGGCCTTGGCAGGCGACTCTACGATAACCAGATTTTTCTTGTTCGCTGTTTTTTTCTTACTAACTGTTTTTGTAGCCATTCTCATTCCTTACAAATATTTTTAACTCACAAAGAATATACTATTTTTCAGCTAGTGTCAAGATTTTTATTTTCCTATAGGAAAACTTATTTTAAAATTGATAGTCAGAAATGATGTCCAAGCCCGATGTGACGCACTTTGCGCCCTCTTGAATCAAATGATGACATCCGTCAGATTTTCCGTCTAAAATGGAGCCTGGAATGGCAAATATTTCCCGCCCTTCTTCCAGGGCACGCTCACAAGTAATCAGGCTACCCGACCGCATTTTTGCCTCGCAGACCACCAGTCCGCCGACCAAACCAGCGATAATCCTATTACGCTCTGGGAAATGAAACTTGAGCGGCTGTTCACCAGGCCCGTACTCTGTTAAGACCAGATGATGCTTGCCTATATAGGACTGCAAATCTTTATTTTCCTTGGGATACGACACATCCAAGCCTGTACCGATGACCGCAATGGTCTGTCCACCATTTTTTAGGCTGGCGATATGGGCCGCAGTGTCAATTCCACGCGCCAGGCCGCTGACAATGACATAGCGATTCTGAAGTTCCTTAATAATCTTCTGGACTGACTGGATGCCGTTTTTACTGGCATTTCGCGTACCAACCACGCCCAACTTTGGTTTATCTAGCAAGTCAAGGTCTCCTTGGTAAAAGAGCAAGACTGGTGGATTGTAAATTTCCTTGAGGGCCAAGGGATAAATGTCATCCAAAATCGAAAAGGATGGAAAGCGATTAAACTCCTCACGGCAGGCCTTGATGTCCAAATTTTTATAATTTTCCATAAAGAGAATGGGATTTTTGCATTCAGAGACGACAGCCATGTTGCGCAAGGATAGCTTTTTATCGTACTTCTCTTGGTAAACCAATATTTTGTGAATATTGAGATTGGTCAGACCAGCCTTTTTCAACTTAAAAATATCAAAATTATTCATATTAATTACCTCTCTACCTGATTTGTTCGTAAAAAAAATAAATCTCCGAAGAAATTCATAGAAAATTTTGAAACTTTTTTATTCTAAGACTAACAAATTCTTAAGAAATTCTCTGAAATATTGTTAGATTATTCTATTGTTCCTATTTTTTAATAATTAATTTGATTGACTCTTGCAATCGTCTCTCTTGCTCCTCTGGGTCATCAGAAGGATGTTCAATACAGGATTGAACTTTTTGTGCAATGGCAATTCCCATCATGCTATTAATACTGGATCGGACTGCACTAAGCTGCGTTACAATATCTATACATTCTTGTTCTTCTTCAACCATTTTTTGAATACCGCGAAGTTGACCTTCTGCGCGTTTTAATCGGTTCATCATATCTTTTTTATCTGTCTTCATATTTTATATGGTACCGATTGTTTGTAAAAAAGTCAATTCAAAAACTTGACAAGTTATCCTCATCTTTGTTATATTTAAAATACCCTATAGGGTATCTAAGAGGAGGACACATGCTTAAACAAATCTTATCAGGAATCTTTTCATCTTCTGAGAGTCTTACTGTGGCAGAACTGCCACAAGCCTTACAAGAACCCAATACTATATTATTGGATGTCAGAGAAGTCAATGAATTTAATTCTGGACATATTGCACAAGCAATCAATAGCCCACTGAGTCAACTTGAAAACTTCAAAGGCGATAAAACGAAACAGTATCTCGTCATTTGTCAATCAGGCATGCGCAGTCAACGGGCTACTGAGTATTTGACTAGTCTTGGATACCATGCACTGAATGTTCGTGGCGGAATGAATGCCTGGAACGGTCCTATCAAAGGAGATCAATAAATGAAAATTCTAATTATTGGTGGTGTTGCGGGAGGAATGTCCGCTGCTACTCGTCTCCGTCGTCTGATGGAGGATGCCGAAATTATCGTATTTGAAAAAGGTCCATACGTCTCCTTCGCTAATTGCGGACTTCCCTATCACATTTCTGGAGAAATTGCAGATCAAAGCAGTCTATTACTCCAAACACCAGAAAGTTTACAAGAGCGATTTAATCTGGATGTTCGGCCTTTTCACGAAGTCATTAACATCCACCCTGACAAACAAACGGTCACTGTCCAAACTCCAAATGGGCAGGTCGAAGAAACTTATGATAAATTGATTGTATCGCCAGGGGCAAAGCCCTTTATTCCTACCCTAGAGGGTATAGAAAATGCAACCAATTTGTTTACTTTGCGAAATGTACCTGATTTGGAAAAAATCATGACACAACTGAAGAAAGTAGAAAATGGGAAAGCAGTTGTCATCGGTGCTGGTTTTATTGGTTTGGAAATGGCTGAAAATTTGGCACTCAAGGGACTGGACGTCACACTGATTGAACAAGCTCCTCATGTCTTGCCGCCTTTGGATGAAGAAATGGCTAGCTTTATTGAGGCTGAACTAATATCGAAAGGAATTCGTGTCCTCACGGGTCAGTCTGTGACAGGTTTCAGCCACAATGGACAAGTATTATTTTTAGCAAATGGGGAAACAATTTCTTCTGACTTGACAATCTTATCTGTCGGGGTACAGCCAGATTCAACATTAGCTGCTGATGCAGGAATCGCAGTGGGACTTCGCGGTGGTATTTTGGTTGATGAAAATTATCAGACCAATCTACCAAATATTTATGCGGTAGGTGATGCTATCGTGGTTAAGCAAGAGATAACCGGGCAAGACGCTTTGATTTCTCTAGCCTCTCCTGCCAATCGACAAGGTAGACAGGTTGCTGATGTCATTGCTGGTTTAAAACGTATCAATAAAGGGTCTATCGGGACAGCCATCGTTAAAGTATTTGACCTAGTCGCAGCCACCACCGGTCTAAACGAACGGACGGTTCAGACGCTTGGATTTAACCATGCGGTCGTACATACAACAGGCAAGGATCATGCCGGTTACTATCCGGGTGCAACCGATATTGTCCTCAAGTTGATTTTTTCACCAGTTGATGGCAAAATTTATGGGGCGCAGGCTGTTGGCCAAAAAGGGGTTGATAAACGCATTGATGTAATTGCGACAGCTATTAAGGCTGGTTTGACAATTTTTGATTTACCAGAACTTGAGTTGACCTACGCACCTCCATTTGGCTCGGCTAAAGATCCGGTCAACATGATTGGCTACGCAGCCCTCAATATCGCAGAAGGATTGAGTGAGAATATCCAGTGGCATCAATTGGAGCTAGAGTTGGAAAATGGTGCTATTTTATTGGATGTCCGGAATCATAATGAAGTGCGAAAAGGTCATTTTAAAGATTATATACATATTCCACTCGATCAACTCCGTGACCGAATGAATGAATTAGATAAAAATGAGCGCTACATCGTCAGCTGTCATAGCGGTCTCCGTTCTTATATTGCTGAACGTTTGTTAAAACAACATGGTTTCGATGTAAAGAACTTAGACGGTGCCTATTCTCTCTATAAAATGGTGCGACCTAACGCTATCTTAAACTAGATTATCCCTCCAGACTAGGTGGTTCTGGAGGAATTTTTATATTTTCAATTGACAAATTATTTTTATGATTATATAATCTAGTTATGAATACTAGATTATATAAAAACGAAAGCGATCATCAATTGCCCTATTGGGAAGACTTACCAGAGATTGATTTGTATCTAGATCAGGTCTTGCTCTATGTCCATCAGGCTACGCAGTTTTCACCGTCTAAGGAGGACAAGGGGCTGACTGCATCTATGGTGAACAATTATGTCAAACACAAGCATTTGGAAAAGCCTATCAAAAAGAAATACCAGAAACACCATTTGGCTCGACTGATTGCGCTGACTTGTTTGAAGAATGTATTTTCCATCCAAGAAATTAGCCAGACCCTGAATATCTTACAGTCCCACTACTCTTCAGATAGGCTCTACAATTATTTTGTGGATTGTATGAATGAAAATGAGATGGAGACAGCTCCTGAAATCATTCGTTATGCTTGCCAGACCTTGAAACTATACCACAAGACGCATCAGCTGGCTTTAGAATTAGAAAGAGGCTAGTCATGGATTACAAAATGAAACTCAGTATTCCCTTAACATTCGGCGAAGAAGTCGCTAACAGCGTCACGCATGCTATTGGTGCCCTTCTGATGCTGGCTCTACTGCCCGTTACCGCTGTGCATGCCTTTAAGGATTACAATATCACTGCTGTAGTTGGAATGTCCATTTTTGTCAGCAGTCTGTTCCTGATGTTCCTCTCTTCTTCTATCTATCATTCCATGCCCTATACTTCGGTCCATAAGTATGTTTTGCGGATGATTGACCATAGTATGATTTACATCGCCATTGCGGGCAGCTATACACCTGTTGCTCTCTCCTTAGTCGGTGGTTGGTTGGGCTATCTGATTATCAGCTTGCAGTGGGGCATTACGATTTTCGGCATTCTCTACAAAATATTCGCCAAAGAAATCAATGAAAAATTTAGTTTGGCACTCTATCTGATTATGGGCTGGCTCATCATTTTTATCCTGCCGGCCATTTTCCAACAGACCAATCTGACTTTCGGGCTCCTCATGTTGGCTGGGGGATTGTCTTATTCAATCGGTGCTCTCTTTTATGCTAAGAAACGACCCTATTTTCACATGATTTGGCACTTGTTTATCCTCCTAGCCTCAGCCCTGCAGTATATCGCCATTGTCTATTTTATGTTATACTAGAAATCCGATAGACGTTCCAATCTCATGCGATTTTTTGCTTTCCATGATAAACTGATACATAGGAAATGTTAGAAGCTGCATTCAGAGCTTGGCACTTTTATATAAGTTTACCTTACTTGTGAATACAGTTTCTTAGAAAGTAAAAATTATGATTACCAAAGAATTTGACACCATTACTGCCATATCGACTCCCTTGGGTGAGGGCGCTATCGGCATTGTCCGCCTATCAGGAACCGAAGCTTTTGCCATTGCCAGCAAGGTTTTCAAGGGCAAGGATTTGGCGACTGTTCCCAGCCACAGCCTCAACTACGGCCACATTATTGACCCTGCGACGGGGCAAGTGCTTGATGAGGTCATGATTGGGGCCATGCGTTCCCCAAAGACCTTCACGCGCGAAGATGTCATCGAGATTAATACCCACGGAGGCATCGCCGTTACCAACGAAATCCTCCAGCTCCTGATTCGCCAAGGGGCTCGAATGGCTGAGCCAGGCGAGTTTACCAAGCGGGCCTTTCTCAACGGCCGTGTGGATTTGACCCAGGCCGAAGCTGTCATGGATGTCATCCGTGCCAAGACCGACAAGGCCATGCACAATGCCGTCCGCCAGCTTGACGGCTCCCTCTCCCAGCTCATCAACGACACGCGCCAAGAGATTCTCAACACACTGGCACAGATCGAGGTCAACATCGACTACCCTGAGTACGACGACGTTGAGGAGGCGACGACAGAGCTGGTCCGCGAGAAAACCCTCCAGTTCCAAGCTCTTCTAGAAAATCTCCTCCGCACTGCCCGCCGTGGAAAAATCCTGCGTGAAGGCATCGCAACTGCCATTATCGGTCGTCCCAATGTGGGAAAATCCAGCCTGCTCAATAACCTCCTCCGTGAGGAAAAAGCCATCGTTACAGACATCGCAGGAACAACCCGCGACGTTATCGAAGAATACGTAAACATCAAAGGCGTCCCCCTCAAGCTGATTGATACAGCAGGTATCCGTGAAACAGACGACATCGTTGAAAAAATCGGCGTGGAACGGTCTAAAAAAGCCCTTGAGGAGGCCGACCTCATCCTTCTAGTCCTCAACGCATCTGAACCCCTGACCGAGCAAGACCGCAATCTCCTAGCCATTTCAGACATGGCCAACCGCATTCTCCTGCTCAACAAGACCGACCTGGAAGAGCAGATTGAAGCAGACCAACTGCCTGAGGAGGTCATCCGCATTTCCGTCTTAAAAAACCAGAACATCGACCAGATTGAAGAAAAAATCAACCAGCTCTTCTTTGAAAATGCTGGTCTGGTAGAGCAAGATGCCACCTACCTCTCCAATTCTCGCCACATTTCCCTGATTGAACAAGCCGTCCAAAGCCTGCAAGCTGTCAATGACGGACTGGAAATGGGCATGCCTGTCGACTTGTTACAGGTTGACCTGACCCGCTGTTGGCAGATTTTGGGAGAAATCACAGGCGATGCCGCTCCAGACGAACTCATCACCCAGCTCTTTAGCCAATTCTGTCTTGGAAAGTAAGGAAATTTAGGTGTGGAGATCGTGCTTACTGAAGAGCTGCAAGGCTTCCATGGGCACTTTCACAACGCTCATCCTAGAAAAATGCTTGACTAAACAGCAGTCTAGTGGCATTTATTCAGGCAAATAAGCAAGTAATCCCTATTCATGTAATGCAAGTTATTTACATGGATTTTTCTTTTTTATTCTTGCTTTTTCATTTTTGTTTTGATTGTTTTTTTACAAAATATTTGTTATAATAACGTCATAAAGGAGGGATGGTCATGAAAAAAATTATCATTCTGCTATCTACCGTTTTTCTCCTTGTGCTAGGTGTCATCAGCTGGAAACTATTAACCTCTGGTCATACCAAGTTTGAACTCCAAGATTCAGCTTCAATGTATATTATTTATCCTAATCAGATTGAGACCTATCAACTAGAAGGAAATGACCTCAAGCTCTTGAATCGACAAGAGATGGGAGGCATTGATTTCCCTCTCGGAAATAGCCACAAGCTCCAAAATCGTTATCTGATGCTCTCAAGCAGCGCCCCAAAATCCTACGCAGAAAATGTCACTTCGCTGGATTTTGAAACAGGTACGATTTCCCAGAAAGCCACCAAGTTTCATGATTACATTGCAGGGAGCGACGAGCACCATCTCTATATGGCTGGTAGGCACCTGACTTGGTTTGATACGAGTGGCAAAGAGGCTGGACAGCTTACTCTGCCTGAAGATTTTTCTACCCTGCCTAGCATCATGACCGATTCTGGCGATTTGCTTGTTCTGTACGGTCACAGGTATGTAATTGATAAACCTGAAGAAACCCGTGCTTACTATCTGATTTTTGACAAGAAATCTGAGAAAATTGTAGACGAGATTGAGGTACCACTTAGTCATCAAGTCCACCAAGGCATCCTGAAAAATGGTCTAGTCTATCACCCGATTTTGACCTATTATCATGGTGATGGGCAACAGGAAACCTCTTATGATGTGCAGACCTTCAATCCTAAAACAAAAGAAATCGGGAAAATCCAGCTCTCTCATCCGCATCCCTCTACCATTCACAATCTGGGAGACAAGCATCTCCTATTGATTGAACATGATAGTTATATTAGCAAATATCCTCATTTCACCCTCTATAACTTAGAAACTCAAGAAGAGAGCTACCATTCCTTTCCTAACTTATCTGATAGCGACAGCCCAATCAAACATATTCAACTGTTGGATCAAGAACGATTACTGTTCACAAAGGATAATCAAGTCATCATTTATAATTTCAAACATTCTGAAATTCTCAAGCAGACAAGCCTGTCATCTGAATATGTAGCTGGTGTCTGGCTTACCCCCTAAGAAAAAGGAACTCGCTCGAGTTCCTTTTCACTTCTATTCTTTATCTTGTAAATCAACGCTTGGTACTGTTGTTGCGGCATCGTTAGTCGCTTGGAAGAGGTTAACTTTCTCATAGCCAAAAAGATTGGCGTAGATAGAGGTCGGGAACTTCCTGATTTTTTTATTGTAGGCTGTTGCCACCGTATTATAATCCTTGCGGGCCACTAAAATCCGATTTTCTGTGCCTTCAAGCTCGGTAATTAAGTCCGATACCTGCTGGTTGGCTGTGATTTGTGGATAATTTTCCGCCACTACTAAAAGGCGAGAAACTGCTGAATCTAGCTGAGTCTGAGCCTGATTGTACTCTGCTGAACCTTGCTGGCTGGAACCAATCTTGGCACGCGCATCCGCGATAGCTGTAAAAATATCTTTCTCATGCTCCATGGCCCCCTTGACGGCCGATACAACGTTGGGAATCAGATCATAACGTCGCTGGAGCTGGGTCTGGACATTGGCCTGGGCGTTCTCCACTTCGGCGTGGCTGTCCACCAGACCATTGTACTGACCGATTGCTCCTATTCCCAAAAATAGCAAAGCTACTAAGGGGATGAGGAAGGTTAACCATTTTTTATTCATACTATTTCCTTTCTTTTTCTTACCAACCAGAGGAGGCGCCGCCTCCGCCGCCTCCACCACCGGACCAGCCACCTCCGCCGCCAAAGCTAGATGAGGAATGGTCAGAATGATTGTGATGATGATAATGATAATCGTCGACCCACATCCAAAGTAGGCTACCTGGACCGCCTCCGCGGCCACCACGACTGGACTTATCAATAATGATAAAAATAATAACCAGAACAATAATGAGGAAGAAAAATGAACCGACATCATCGTCACTATAAGTTTCTTGACTTTCTAAGCTAGCCAGCTGCTGGGCTCCCAGGTCTGTCCCGTAAAAGCGGTCGCCGATGGAATTGACAATGTAGGTGACACCAGCATCATAGTCCTCCTGGCGGAAAAACTCCCTGGAGGAATCTAAAATATCTTTGGCCTCTATATCCCTGATGACGGTGGCTGCATTGTCCGAGGTCTCTATCCGAAACTGCCTGTCATCTATGGCAATGACCAGCAAAATCCCGTTATCCGTCCCAGAAAATCCCACCTGCCAGTGACGAAAGAGCTCATTGGAAAAACTTTCTAAGTCATCATTCAGATGGTCCGTCACATAGACCCCCACCTGCAATTTTTGACCGGTACGCTCCCATTCTTGATTCTTTTGGTCAATACTGGCGATTGTATCAGCTGATAGGTAGCCTTGTTGGTCTACTACCGTCGTATCCAGCGGCCGATCTGGCAACTGGTCCGCTCTAACAATTGGCGGAAATAAGGCCAGCAAAACTAGGAGACTGACCAAGATTCCGCCTAGCCATACCACATACTTTCTCATCTCAACACCTCCTTCGGCACAAAAAGACAAGAAATCATCTATTTTCTATATACAATTATATCATATTGTGCACTGTTGAACAATATTTTTTATGTCCCTCTGTAATCTGGGTAAGACACGTTCCTTGAACCAGGGATGCTTGGCCTTCCAGATATTATTTCTAGGAGAAGGATGAGGCAGAGGAAAATAACTGGGCAAATAATCCTCAAAATGTCGGACCCTTTCGGTCAAGTTCCTCTGGGATTTCCCAAAAATAGCTTCCTGAGCATAGCTCCCAATTAAAAGCGTCAGATCAATATGAGGCAAATGTTGCAAGATGAGCGGATGCCACTTGTCAGCGAAGTCCTTGCGCGGTGGCAAGTCACCTGTCTTACCCTTACCAGGATAATAAAAATCCATAGGAAGAATAGCAAACAGACCTGAGTCATAAAAGGTTTCTCGGTCCACCCCCAACCAATTCCGAAGATTATCGCCACTAGCATCATCAAAAAGTCGACCTTTTTCTTGTGTTTTCAAACCCGGCGCCTGCCCGATAATCAGAATGCGAGCAGTCTCAGGCGCCTGAAAGAGCGGTTCAATCCCTTGACGTGTAAAAACTTGATTGGCAGGGTCAGACATAATAGCCCGACGAATGGAGGATAGCTGCATATTGTGTCTCCTAAAAAAGACGGAAATCCCGTCTTTCCATCTCTTATTTAATCAACTCATAAATGGCCTCTGCGTAAATTGCCGCGGCACGATAGAGGTCTTCTATATCCGCAAATTCATTGGCCTGGTGCATGGTATCTGTGTATCCTGGGAACATGGCTCCATAGGCAACGCCACGCTCTAGCAGGCGACCAAAGGTTCCGCCACCGATGACTTGCTCGTGACCTTTCAGTCCTGTGTGTTTCTCATAAACAGACAGGAGAATGGCTACCATTGGGTCGTCAATCGGGCAATAATGCGGTGTGTGACCGTGGGCTGACAGGCTGACACTTTCTACCTCAAATTTCTCCAAGCCAGCCTTGATGACTTCAGGACTGGTGTTTTTTGGATAGCGGAAATTGAGGGCAATGGTGTTGTCTACTGCGCCTGCATCAAACTTGAAGACACCAGCGTTCATGGACAGGGCACCCATTTGCTGGTCGTAGATAGCTACGCCTAATTTTTTCGCATCGTGGTCCTCAAATAGAGTTTCTCCGGCAAGTTCCAAATAAGCCTTGGCTGCACCTTCAAAGGCAAACTGGTTGAGGAATTTAGCCAAGTAGGTCGCCCCATTGACCCCATTTTCTGGGTGGGCACCGTGGGCTGATTTTCCGATGACGGTCACTTGGACACGACCGTCAGACAGATTATCCGCGCTAGCTGACACGCCGTATTCCGCTGAGAAGGCTGCCAATTTATCCTCAAGACTATCTAACTGACCAGAGATGACTGCTGTCGCGGACTCAGGCACCATGTTCTCACGAAGACCGCCTGTAAAGCTATGCAACTGAGCAGCTCCGCTATTTTCCCCAGCAAAATGCAAATAAGCTGTGATGTTGCCCTTTTCACCGTTGATAATCGGGAACTCGGCATCAGGAGAAAATCCGAAATCTGGCAGAGGGAGACCAACGTTTGCGAAGTAATAATCCATGTCCGCCCAGCCCGACTCTTCGTCGGTACCTACGATGAAGCGGACTTTCTTAGAGATTGGCAAGCCCAATTCTTTGATGATTTTCAAACCGTAGTAGCAAGCCATAGTCGGCCCCTTGTCGTCGGACGAACCGCGCGCAAAGAGCTTCCCATCGATGATTTGTGGATCGTAGGGGTCTGTATTCCAGCCACTACCAGCAGGAACTACATCCAAATGCCCGAAGATACCAAGCACCTCATCGCCTTCACCGAACTCAAAATGTCCAGCATAATTGTCAACATTTTTGGTCGGATAGCCGTCACGCTCAGCAATTTCTAGAAATTTATCCAAGGCACGGACAGGACCCGGTCCGAATGGGTGTTGGGCATCCGCTTGGCTATCGTCGCGCTCCGAATTGATGCGCAAGAGGTCGAATAAATCCGCCATGAATTCATCCTTGCGTTTGTCTACTTCTGCTCTAAAATTGATTGTCATACTGTCTCCTTTGCAATGTAAATGTAAGTCTATTTTATCATAATTTATCATGCAGATATAGAAAAAACTGACCTTTTTCAAGATCAGTTTATTCTTATTCAAATTCCAATTGCGCCTTGTCCGTAAAATAAGACTTGTAGGCTGCGTATGATGCTATAACGGAGGCCAGACTGGTAGCCGACAGGAGCATGAACATGACCATAATCTGGTAACGAATGGCAGCTACAGGGTCAACACCTGCAAAAATCAGACCAGACATCATGCCGGGCAGGCTGACCAGACCGACTGTCTTGGCTGAGTCAATGGTCGGCTGCATTCCCGTTTTGATACTTTCGCGCAAAATGTCCTGCGAAGCCAATTTGGCAGACGCGCCCAAACTCAATTTCTCCAAGACCTGCTGGCGATTATCCGTAAAGAGACGATACATAGCCCGATAGGACAGACCGATGGCTGACATGGCATTGCTAGCTAGCATACCAGAAATAGGAATGACCTGCGAGGGAATGAACTTAATAGCCCCCGACCAAATCAAAATGCTCAAGGTCAATCCAGTAGAAATCAGAAGCGCAAAGAAGGGATGCCAGAAGGACTTGTTGACGACAGGGTTACGCTTATTGGCCTGACGACTAGCATTGTAGAGAATGACTAGGACCATGACCAAGCTCAACCAGCCATTGGACACTTGAAAGACAAACTTCAAGACATAGCCGACCAGAAAGAGTTGGACCACCGTCCGCAAGACGGCCATTACAATGTCTTTGGTAATTCCCAGCTTTTCCTTTTGGCTGATGATAAGTGCAATCAAGACCAGACCAAAGACCAAGGCCAAAGAAAGATTGCTTACATTTACTTGGTTCATTGGACAATCCTCCCCTTCTCTACCTGGATAATGGTGCTGGCTGCTGCTATTTCCTCCGCATCATGCGTGACTTCGACAATGGTGTGTCCTGCCTTGTGGTAATCGGCAATCAAGTCATGCACCAAGGCTTTGCTTATCGCGTCTAATCCAGCCGTCACTTCGTCCAGTAAGAGCACCTGGGGCTCAAAGAGAAGATTGCGGACCAAGGCCACGCGCTGTTTTTCACCGCCCGACAATTCGGAGATTTTCTTGTCTAAAAATGTCGCTGGCAAATCTACCTTGGCAAGAGCTTGAACCGTGCTTTCTTCATCAACATCCAGCTGACGAATGTCAAAAGGAAAGGCAAGGTTATCCCGCACCGTTTGCCCAAAGAGAACTGGCTGCTGGAAACAATAGGAAACCTCTCTGCGGTAGAGAGGCATATCCATTTGTGCCAAATCCTGAGACTGGTAGAGGACTTGTCCTTGACTAGGAGAAGTCAACCCTGCCAGCAGTTTTAAAATCGAACTCTTACCAGACCCGGACGGACCAACCAAGGTCAGGCGCTGACCAGCATCTATACTGAGCGTCATATCCGCCAAAATGGTCGTGTCTGCATGAACTAAGCCGACGTGATTTAGCTGAAAAATCGGCATTAGCGACCTGCCTCCTCTGCCTCTTCCGCAGCCATTGCAATAGCCTGAGTCTCGTGAATAGTGCCATGCGCATGGTGAGCAGGACCATAGATAGAATAGAGTTTCAAGTCCTCATCGCCAATGTTGATAACATTGTGGTAGGTATCTTTTGGAATGAAAATGGCAAATTCTGGAACTACTTCTGTATCAAGGGTAATGTTGTCCGCATCTGTTCCCATGATAACCCGTCCCTTCCCTTGCTCCACGCGCAAGAATTGATCATTTTCAGCATGCACTTCCGCGCCAATATCCCCACCAACTGGAATCGACATGAGGGTCGCCTGCAAGAGTTCCCCAGTCCAAAGGGCTGTCCGGTAGTTTGTATTTTCCAAGGTTGCGTCTTCAATATTTGTTACAAATGGTGCTTTACCAAAATCTTTCGTTGTCATCTTATATACTCCTCAAATTGTAATCATTCTAAAGTTTATTTAGAATTGTTATAATTATAGAACTTTATCTACAACTTGTCAAGAAAGAAATTGAAAAAAATTCATAAAAAAATTGACCAGCTTAACTGATCAATCTTTCCTAGTAAAATGAGCAATTTCTCCTTGGCTGGTCGCATCTACAAAAGCCACCTGCTCTAGATTGCCAATCAGGTCAAATAGGGACTGACTGTTTGACTGGAGCTCCTCTGCCACTTTATCAGAGGCTTTATCTACCTTCAAAAATACTGTCAATTGATAGGGTTCCTTGTCTGATTTGATTTCGATATGATCATAAGTATAACCTTCAGGATAATCCTGTAAAGCAGCTAACTGAATGACCTTGCTATTGTCACCAACATAGTCTGTTTTGTACTGTTCCAGATTCACCTCTTGGCTTTTCTCTGCCTGACAGGCTGCTAAAAAGACGAGGAACAAACAGGAAACAAGAAATAAATATTTTCGCATGACTTTTCCTCCTGAAGCTTATATACTTTAAATTATAAACCCTTACACAAAGCCTGTCAAGAAAATTGACTTCATGTAATGTATACCAAGAACAGGCTGTATCAAGCTACTCTCTGTCACCTTTGTAACGTAAGCCCATAGCATTGATAGCGACAATAACCGTCGATAGACTCATGAGCACGGCCGCCAATAAAGGATCCACCATAATGCCCATGCTTGGATAAAGGATTCCAGCAGCTAAAGGAATGGCAATGATGTTGTATCCTGCCCCAAACCAGAGATTTTGCCTCATTTTGCGGATGGTTGTCTTGGCAATGCTCAACATATCCAAGACTGCTGATGGATTGGATTGAACCAAGACCACGTCTGCAGAGTGGATGGCAACAGAAGTTCCTGCGCCAATGGCAAAGCCTAAATCTGCCGTCGCTAGAGCAGGCGAATCATTGACCCCATCGCCGATGAAAAGAACTGCCCCACGCGCCTGATAGTCCTTGACCAGTTTTGCCTTATCCTCTGGTTTAAGTTCAGCTCGGTAATCCTCTATGCCCAACTGAATGGCTACTTTTTGTGCAGTAGCTGGGTTATCTCCCGTCAACATCACAGGACTAATGCCCTGCGCTTTCAAGCCTTCTACAAAATCTTTAGCATCTTCTTTTATCTGGTCTCCCAAGGCTACAAATCCCAAGACTACACGATCAGCCACCAAAAAACTCAAAGTAAGGCCCAAATCAAGATAAGGTGCAATCACGTCCTGATCCACTGACAAACCTATTTCCTGCATACCTTTGTAGGACATAATTTCATAAACCCTTCCATCCAAGACTCCTCGAATCCCACTACCAGGGATATTCTCAACCTGCTCTACTTGATAGGAATGTTGACCTGCCGCCTCCACTATGGAAAGGGCAATTGGGTGGGTTGAATGAACTTCTAACGCTGCCATTTTGGCCAGCGTATCTGCTCCCTGAACCAAATCTTGACTGTGGCGAACTTGAAATTTTCCGTCGGTCAAGGTTCCGGTCTTATCCATCAAGGCAAACCGAATCTGGTTAACCTGTTCAAGAGCTGTTCGGTTCTGAACCAAAAGACCATTTTTTGAAGAAATCGTGGTCAATCGCGCCACAACAAGGGGAATGGCTAGACCAAGGGCATGCGGACAGGCAATGACAAAAACAGAAACTGCCATCATCAAGGCAAAGGCAAGATTAGCCGTCATGGTCCAATAAATAAAGGCCAAAATCCCCACAATTAAAGCTGCATAGAAGAGCCAAGAGGCTACGCGGTCAGCCATATTTTCAAGCTTGGATTTCTGATTTTGCGCTTGACGGACCATTTCGGTCACCTGCGCCAAAAAGCTGTCCCTACCAAGACTGGTCACTTCCATTTCAAAGGGCATGTTTTGATTGAGCGAACCACCGAATACCCTATCTCCCGCCTCTTTTTTGACAGCTCGAGATTCCCCAGTAATCATGGATTCATCAATATGAGCAACACTCAAAATCTTACCATCGGCCGGAATTTTTTCATTTTCCTTGACTAAGAGGAAATCCCCAATCTGCAAGTCCTCTACCGCAACATCTGTCCCATCCTTGAGATGGGCTTTTTTCGGAATGAGAGTGGCCAAGTCTTTCAGGGCATCGCCTGCTCCCATAACTGCCTTCATCTCAATGATATGCCCAATCAGCATAATGACAATCAGCGTAGACAACTCAAACCAAAAGTTCATGCTTTCTTGTCCCAATAGCGCTAAAATTGTTGCATAAACGGAGTAAAGATAGGAAACAATAATCCCCATGGAAATCAGGGTCATCATTGCAGGTTTTTTAGCTTGCAACTCCCCTCTAGCTCCGTTAAAGAAAGGTGTTCCTGAGTAGAAGAAGATAATAGAACCTAGTATCAGCTGGACAAGTTCAACACCCGGAAAACGTAAGAGAGTGAAACCTGCAATTGGAGAAATGGCCAGTAGGGGAATCATGACTGCCACTGCCACCTTGAGCTTTGTATTCATATCCCCCATGTGCATCATGTGCCCACCATGCTCCATCATGTCATGGTCATGCCCTTGGTGATGCTGATGAGCATCATGAGAATCATGAGAATCATGAGTATGATGAGAATGATGACTGACGTCAGAGCCCCCTACATGATGATGGTCATGATGGCCGTGATGGTCAGAATGATGATTGGCGTGAACCCCCTCTTCATGGGAATGCTCCTGCTGGTGGGAATCATGATAGGTCTGACCAACTTCCTCAGAATGCATCGCATGCTGGTGTTCCTGCTTATTTTCTTTTGAATGGTTCATAAGATAACTCCTATTTCTGTCTACATTTGTAATCGATTTACAATTATAGTTTACACTTGTAGTCAAAAAATGTCAACCGATTAGATCAAAAAAACCTAGAATGGGAGTGATCCCAACTAGGTTATACAGTTTATCAAAATCTGCTCATTTCAAATTAAAAACAGTACTAGCTAAGTAATCCGACAGGCATGGAAAAAGGGTATAAAGTTTATGAGCGAGAGCTAGTGACCAAGGCAGGTTGACCTCACGTTTCTTGGTTCCCATAGCCGCGACAATTTTCTTGGCAACGTAATCGGGTTGTAGGAGAAAGGCCTTGACACTCTCTTGATAGGATCCATCTGGATCCGCTTGGTCAAAAAAGCCTGTCGCAATAGGACCTGGATTGACTGTCGTCACCGCAACGCCATACTTAGCTAACTCTAGCCGTATCGTATTTGAAAAACCAATAGCGGCAAACTTGGTTGCTGAATAAACGGATGATTTGGCCGTTGCTACTAGACCAGACATGGAGACGATATTGATGATCTGACCAGACTTTCTAGCCTTCATCCGCTTGCCAACCAGCCGACATAGAGTCATGAGGGCAAAGGTATTGATGTCAAACATAGCTTGGACCTGCTGGCTAGAGAAATTCTCAAAATCATCGTAAATCGCATAGCCAGCATTATTAACCAGAATATCAATCTGCCCATACTGGCTATCTAGCTCCTCAAAGAAAGCCGTCAGAGTCGCCTCGTCACGAATATCCACATCAAACACAGCCTTTTTCTCATGATAGGCGTAGAGTTGTTCGATTTTGTCCACGTCGCGACCCAGCAGAATCAGAAAATCATCTGCCAAGAGGGGAACCATTTCCTGCACCAAACCACCTGATGCGCCTGTTATCAAAATGGTTCTCATAGTTCAATTTCCTCCAAGTCCTTGACCACATGAACTTCTTCAAAAATGGTCTTAGCATCGCGTCGTAGCTGACTAATATCCTTGGCCAAGAAACGCGGACTGATATGATTGAGCAAAAGTCGCTTGGCTCCAGCTTCCTTGGCAACCTGAGCAGCTTCCATATTGGTCGAGTGTCCGTGTTTTCGAGCGATTTGCTCATCTCCCTTGCCGTAGGTTGCCTCATGAACCAAGACATCCGCATTGACCGCAAGTCGCACACTGGTATGGCATTTGCGTGTGTCTCCCAAGATTGTCACAACCTTACCCGGACGTGGTGGCGATAGATAATCACTGGCAATGATTTCACGACCGTCCTCTAGGGTAACATTCTCGCCATTTTTGATTTTTCCAAAGAGGGGACCAAAGGGTACACCGGCCGCACGGAGAGCATCCGCATCCAGCGTTCCCTCCAAATCTTTTTGCATGACGCGGTAGCCGACACATGGCACCGTGTGATCCAGCTTGTCTGCGAATACCGTAAATTTGTCCGTCTCAAGAACCTTGCCAACTGTCTCTACGTCAAACTCATGAAAATGAATGCGGTAAGGCAAGCGGGAACCTGACACTTTCAGACTGGCCAAGACAAAGGAACGAATGCCCGTCGGACCATAAATTTCAATATCCGTTTGCTCCTCACTAGACTGGAAAGAACGGCTGGACAAGAACCCGGGCAAACCAAAAATATGATCGCCATGCAGATGAGTAATGAAAATCTTGGCCACCTTGCGCGGACGAATGGTTGTTTCAAGGATTTGATTTTGCGTTCCTTCGCCACAATCAAAGAGCCAGACCTCATTGATTTCGTCCAAGAGTTTCAAGGCCAAGCTGGACACGTTTCTTGCCTTGGAGGGCTGACCCGCCCCCGTACCTAAAAATTGAATTTGCATTGTTTACTTTCTAATGTTTTATATATAAAATTGCAGAGCGACCCGACCAAGCAACATACCGTTGACCGTCATACTTTTCTGCCGCTTGCAGGACTTCTTCTTGATTGAGACCACTTATTTTGACAAATTGGTCGCTAACAGACACATCCGTCAGAAGAAATTCTGTCTCTTCTGCCACCAAGATAGTCTCATCAAAATCATTGCCTTTCATCCACACCTTGCCTGCTTGCTCAAAGACTACATAGTGAGGGAAAATTTGCGCAATCTCAAACAGCAAATTCTCTGCAACCTCAACGTCCTGCTCGGCAAAGACCTGCGCCAGTCCAGTCCCATCAACATAGGCAAAACCGAAAGCCTTGCCTGATAAATTCAAGCGGACAAAGGGCTTTTCTTCCGCAAAGCTAGGTTCTTTTGGAAAAAGGCTCAGCTGCTGAGATAAAGTCAGATAGTAGTCCGTCGCCTCTTCTGCTCCTTGTTTCTGGTAGATTTCTGCAAAATAGGCATTGATAACCGAAGGCGGTGGTGTGATAAAATCCAGCTTCTGCTGGTCGGTCAAACCAGCTAATTTATTCGCCAGATAGACCTTGTCCAGACTGGTAAAGCCACCGTATTTGGTTGCCAAATCAAGATAATCCGTCATAAAATTCTTCCAACTTCCATTTATTGCTGGAAGCGATATAGCCTGATACCACTTCCACATCCTCTTCGTAGATCCGATGTTCAATCAGGGCAAGAGTTGCTAAATCATGCAATTTATAAGATTCAGCAAGTGGTACCCTGACCTCAAATCGTTCAAACATGGTCTTAATCTTAGCCAAGACCATCATCTGTATATGGCCTTTGGCATTTTCATCCTTTGCGGACAGCATGACATGAGGAAACTGACTGGGGGTAAAGCTGTCATCGGTCTTGTCCAGCTTGTTGTAGAGAGCTAGACGTGGAATGTCCAGCATATCCAGGTCTTTTAGAATGTCCAAGACCACCTGTTCCTGCTCACTGTGGTTGGGGTCAGAGGCGTCGATGACATGGAGCAAGAGATCCACGTTCATAGACTCCTCCAAGGTGGACTTGAAGGCAGAAATCAACTCAGTCGGCAGATCCTGAATGAAACCAACCGTATCAGTCAAGGTCACATTAAATTTGTCAGCCAAGTTAATTTGCTTGGTCGTGGCATCCAGTGTGGCAAAGAGTTCGTCCGCCTCGTACTGACGCTTGTCGGTCATGGCATTCATGATAGTGGACTTACCAGCATTGGTATAGCCAATCAAGCCGATTTTGAAGACGCCTGATTGCAGGCGGCGTTCACGGACAGTCGCCCGATTTTTCTCCACTGTTTTGAGTTGGCGCTCAATGTCATGAATCTGATTGCGGATGCTTCGACGGTTGAGCTCCAACTGGCTTTCACCTGGTCCACGAGAGCCGATACCACCTGCCTGACGGCTGAGCATAATCCCCTGACCAACCAAACGAGGCAACATATACTTGAGCTGGGCCAAGTGGACCTGCAGTTTTCCCTCGTGGCTTCGTGCCCGCATGGCAAAAATATCCAAAATCAACTGCATGCGGTCAATGACCTTGACACCTAAAATCTCTTCCAAATTGACATTCTGGCGGGGCGTCAGTCGGTTATTGACAATGACGGTATCAATCTCGTCAGCTTCGACCATCTGGGCAATTTCATCCAATTTCCCTGAGCCAACAAAGGTCTTGCTGTCGTATTTTTCACGTTTTTGAGTGTAGACTCCCTTGACCTGAGCGCCAGCCGTCTTAGCAAGACTTGCCAACTCCTCCATGGACATGTCAAAATTCTCTGTCTGTTGCAATTCCACTCCAACTAGGAGGGCACGTTCTTGTTCTTTCTGGGTTTCAATCATTTAAAAATTCCTCCACGGCGGTGAAAATCTGCGACTTGTAATCTGGCTCGCCTACTGAATAAAAGGGAACCTGCATCCGATTTCTGAACCAGGTCAATTGGCGTTTGGCAAAGCGGCGACTATTTTGCTTGACCTTATCAACTGCTTCTTCTAGGCTGATTTGGCCTGCTAAGTATGGGAAAAATTCCTTGTAGCCAATCCCCATGGCAGCTTGGGCTTGAGGGTGTTCTTGGTAGAGCCAGCTGACTTCATCCAACAAGCCCGCCGCCATCATCTTATCCACTCGCTGATTGATGCGGTCGTAAAGGACCTGTCTGTCATCCGTCAGGCAGATGTAAAGAGGCTCATATTCTGACTCTGTATTTTCTAAGTTTTTGCCAAATTTTTTCAACTCTAACCCACGAATCATTCTCCGTCGGCTGTTTCCCTCGACCGTCAAACCTGCCTGCTCTGCCATTGTTTCCAAATCCTCGTCAGACAAGCAGTCGAGTTCCGCCCGATAAGTAAGAACTTGCTCCTGGTCAACCTGCCCGCCCAGATGGTAGCCTTCTAACAGACTTTGGATGTAAAGTCCCGTACCACCCACAATGAGGGGCACTTTGCCACGGCTGGCTATATCCACTATCAAACCGGTCGCTTCCTGAGCAAAATCATAGGCTGAATACCCCTCCGTCACATCACGGACATCAATCAAATGATGAACTGCTGCCGCCTGCTCCTCTGGACTGGCCTTGGCTGTCCCAATATCCAGCTTGCGGTAGACCTGTTGGCTGTCTCCGCTGATAATTTCGCCCTTATAGCGCTTGGCCAGTTCAATTCCCAGCGCTGTTTTTCCCACCGCTGTCGGTCCCAAGACCACAATTACCTTAGTTTTCATCTTTTTCCTTGAAAATTTTTTGTTTTTTCGCTAAAATCTATTATAACACAAGTAAAGGAGAATTCACTATGGCTAAAGGTTTTGGCAAAGGTTTCTTGACAGGCGTTCTTTCTACCGTTGCTGTGGCAGCAGGTGCTATCTTCACCGTTCATAAAACAATTATCGAACCAGAAGAAAAGAAAGAAGCTTTCATTGAAGAAAATCGTAAAAAAGCAGCACGCCGTCGCGTGTCACGTTAAGGAAAAGTTGGATGAACGTCCAGCTTTTTTCTTTTGGCAGCAACAGAAAAACAGCCCAAAACGGACTGTTGACTTCAGCATTTTCCTACAAAATAATATCTTCCTTCTCAATCAAGACAATGGTCCACATCATGACCAGGGTCACCACTGCTAGTGCCAAAATCAGCGGTAGCCATGACCCAAATACTGGAAAACTATAGCCCAAGAGACCTGGACCAAAGGCAGCAATCAGATAGCCGCCCGTCTGCACCATACCGGATAATTGGGCAGTCGCCTGTGGGTTGCTGGTTTTCAAGGTAAAGCCCAGCATCATATAAGGGAACAATGCACCATTGGTAAAGCTCAAAATCAAATGAATGGCAGTCCAAATGGCAAGATTTACAGGCGCTAAGGCCATGAGAGCGAGACCAACTAGAGAAACAGCTGAGATGATTAACATTATCCTCCTACGCCCAACCTTGGTCTGATGAGAAAGAATAGCCGGTGTCACCATAGACATGGGAATGGCCATGAGATTGTACATGCCGGACATGAAACCAGCCTCAGCCTTGCTAAAGCCAATGGACTGAGCAATGGTTGGGAGCCAGGTAATCTCTGTATAGAAGAGCACCGACTGGAGACCACCGAAAATCAGAAAGGCAAGTGCAGCCTTATTTTTCCAAAGAGATTGACCAGATGACTTTTCCTGATTACTTTCAAAACGATGATTATGGCGGACATTTGGCAGCCAAATCAAAAGGGCCAAAAAGATTACGGCCGTGACCAGATAGATAAAAGTCTGCCATGAAGTCGCCGTAACCACAGGTACTGCCGCCATAGAGGCCGTAGTGCCAGCCACCCCCATCAGGGTCACATAAATAGTGGTATAAAGCCCGATTTTCTTAGGAAAATTGGCTGTCACAATACTTGGCAGCAGGACATTGATAAAGGCAATGGTCCCGCCCAGCAAAACAGTTCCTGCAAACAAGCCCACTAGACCGCTGGCCCGAATTCCTGAGCCAATAGTCATGATGAAGAGCACCAGCGCCATCAACTTTTCCAAGCCTAGCTTGCCAGCCAAGCGCGGTGCCAAGGATGAGCAGAGGGCAAACATAATCAGCGGAATAGAGGTCAGAACCCCCAGCGAGCTGACTTGTACCCCCAAGCCAGCTGCGATGTCCGTCAAAATGGCAGGCAGAGCTGTAAAGGGAGCCCGCATAACCACACCCAGCATAATAATGCCAGCTACCATAAATAGCGATTGTTTTTTCATATCGTGATAGTTGTCCTTTCTCTAACGTTCGGATTTCAGCAAGTATGATTATACCATACTTGACAAATGATAGAAAGTTATTCTGTTTTATTTCTGGTTATAGTTTTAAGCTATATCATTTCCCATTAAATAACTATTTTTCAAATGGGAAAATTTGCGTTAGAATACAAACATACCAAACGAAAGCGAGAAAATATAACATGACACAATCAAGATTCCTACTAGTTGGCTCCCTCCTCCGCCCTTCAGCCCTTGGAGAATACAAGCGCCAAATCGAAGCGCGTGATGACATCAAGTACCCATTTTACGATGCCTTCGACGGCTACAAGGAGACTGAAACTGAACTCATCGAGAAAATCGTTGCGGAACAAAAAGAAAATGGTCTCGACATCGTGACTGATGGCGAATTTGGTCGCTCTATGTGGCACCTGGACTTCCTCTGGGGCTTTGAGGGTATCGAGCGTTACATTGCTGATCACGGCTATCCATTTAAAGACCACGATGGCCAGCCTTATGAAACTCGAAAGGACATCGGTCTTCGCATTACCGCTCCACTTTCTTCTAAAAATCACCACTTCATCGATATTTACAAGCAAGTACAGGAATTGGCTGGGGACACGACAACCAAGCAGACTATCTATGGACCAGCTCATGCCTTCAATGAATTGATTATTTTCAACGGTCAGGTTGGACCAGATCAAGTCTACAAGACCCGTGAAGACTTGAAAGAAGGCCTCATTGCTGCCTACAAGGAATTCTTGGACCAGTATAAGGCTGCTGGTGGTCAGATTGTTCAATTTGACGACTGTCTCTGGGAACTCTTCGATCCATCAAATCCTGTTCCATTCTTTCCGCAAGATGACCCAGAAGCTTTGGCTGCTCTTGCAGATGAATTTATCGCTATCAACAATGCCGTGGCTGACTACGGTCATGAAATTGGCTTGACAGTCTGGACCCACAACTGCCGTGGTAACTATGAAAGCCGCTCTGCAGCTGGTGGTACTTACGAGGCTATAGCTGAGAAATTCTTGAAAAACCAGCGTTACAGCCGTTTCTTCCTAGAATGGGATGATGAGCGTGCCGGTGATTTGAAAGCTTTGGAAAGCTTGAAAGATTCGGATGTCGAAATTGTTCTGGGTCTGCTTTCAAGTAAGACTTCTGAACTCGACGATGAAGAGCGTGTTTACAAACTCCTCGAAGAGGCCAGCAAAATCATTCCAAAAGAACGCCTCTACCTGTCACATCAGTGCGGTTTTGCATCATGTGACTCTGGCAATGAGCTTGCTATCCCACAACAATGGGCGAAAATCAAACAAGGTCAAGACATTGCAGCCAAATTCTGGGCTGAATAAAGAAGTAAATCAAGGAGCCATCAGCATTGCTGGTGGTTTTCTCATGTTCAAAATCGCCTGATGCACAAAAAGACCCTGAAACTCAAGCTACAGGGTTGTTTGTCTATCTAATAAAGTAATTGTGCCAAAATCAAAACCGCAATCAGGGCCAGCAGATGACCGATATTGACAACGATAAAGGAATGCTTCAAGCCCCGCTTCATGCTCAATTTGGCCAGATTATGGAAGGTAAGCATAACTCCCGATTGGGGAACAGCTGTCAGCACCGCCGAGGCAATAACCGTCACCCTGTGCAAGACCTGGGGATCGATACCCGAATCAAGGTAGGCAGGCAAGAAATTGCTGGCAGCAATCCCTACCGCACCAGACGAAGAGCCAATGATACCACCGATTAGGGCAGTCGACACCGAAAGACTAATCAGGGGCGAACCAGAAATCTGTCCAATCCAGTCTTGGATAAGCAAGAAGCCTGAGGACATGGCCAAGACCGTTCCGAAAGCCACTGTGCTAGAAGTCGCAAATGCAGGTAGAACAGATGCCGTTGTCCCTTCATTTAAGAGAGTTTGCTGATTGACCAGATTCTTACGGAAGAGAAGACCTGACACCAGTATGGCTACCGTTAGCCCCACAACCAAGATATAAGGAGTTTTCTGAAAGATGTAAATAGTTGCAACCAAGCTCAACATGGGCAGGCTTGCCAAAACTAGATTAGGAAGAATTGCGTTATCTGTAGACACAATTTCCTCATCACGCTCAGTATACCCCTCATTTCTCGCCATACTTTTCTTCAAGGCAAACCACATATAGGTCAAACCAAAAACGACTAAAATTAAGCTTGAAACCAGGCTCAAGAGCGGTGCGGCGGTCAAAGTCGTCCCCAAAACCTTGGTTGGAACCGCATTATGAATGGACGGCGTCCCTGGCAAACTGGACATGGTCAGGGTGCTGACACCTAAAAAAACTGGAATTGGAAATAGTTCCCAATTGATATTCAGCTCCTTAAAGAGCGGTCTCGACAAGGGCAAGAGGGTGAAAATAACCACAAAAAGGCTGACACCCCCATAGGTCAACAAGGAGGCAATCAGGGCAATAGCCAGCAATACCTTATAAGGACTTTCCTTACCAACCACTCGCAAAATACTGTTGGCAATGGTCTGGGTCGCACCACTTGCTTCCATATACTTGGCCAATATGGAGCCCAGCATAAAAATCGCAAAGTTATTGATTAAAAAACCAGCCAGGCCAGTCATATAAGACTGCTCCTTGCCCAACATGGTCTCTAAAATAGGCATTTGATTGGTCAAAGCCACGATCAAGCTCGCCAAGGGGGCCGCAACCATCACGTTTAGATTCTTTGTGGTCCAATAAATAATGGTCACAATCGCCAAAAATACCCCTACTACTCCTAAAATTGTCATAGTTCTCCTTTAATGAAAAGAGGGATTGCTCCCTCTGAATTTTTACATATACTGCCGAATGTCCTCTTTCCCTTGAACCTTTGCCAGCAGCTGGACCACTGTCTGCCCTAGAATTGGATGGACATAATCAGACGCAATATCAGCCAGAGGCTGTAGGACAAAGGCCCGCTCATGGGCATAGGGATGGGGCACCGTCAGCCGTTCGGACTGGATGATTTCCTGGTCCCAGAAAATAATATCCAGGTCAATGGTCCTCTGTCCCCATTTTTCAATACGCACACGGTCCAAGTCCAGTTCGATTTTTTGACAGATTTCCAAAAATGCCAGAGGCTCCAAATCCGTAAAGACCCGACAGGCTAGATTGAGAAAGTCAGCCTGGTCCGTCTTGCCCCAAGCTGGTGTCTCATAAAGAGCCGATACGGCTCCCAGCTGACAGGCAGGATGATTATCCAAACTCTCTAAGGCAGCCTGCAAATAGGCCCCACGGTCCCCCATATTGCCACCAATGCTCAGATAAGCTGTGTGTTTCATGGGCGTTCACGCTCCAACTCAATACCAACTGAATCATAGTGGCCAGCGATAGGCGGATTTTCCTTGTGGATGGCCAGCCTGATCTTCTCTACTTTGGGAAATTGGTCAAAAATCTCCTGACAAATCAGCCCTGCAACTTTTTCAATCAGAATATAGGGTTTACCTTCGACCACTTTTTTCATAGCCTCGAAAACAAGGCCATAATGAACTGTATCTTCCAAATTATCCGACAAAGAGGCAGCGGTTAAATCCAGAAACAAATCGCAGTCCACCGTAAAAATTTGCCCCAGGGTCTGCTCTTCCTTGAAGGCGCCGTGGTAGCCGTAAAATTTGCATTGTTTGAGTGAAATCTTATCCATTCTTGCTCCCATTCACTAATTGGTCCCAGACAGTAACCAGATCTCGATTGGCTTGGACATTGTGGACTCGGACCATTTTACAGCCCTTGGAAATAGCCCAAGCAGACAGGGCTGCCGTTGCCTGATCCCGGTCAGCTGCCAAGGTATTGCCACCCAAAAGATGGTCAACCACCCGCTTACGGGAAATCCCAAAAAGAACTGGATAACCAATCCCAGTAATCTGCTCCAAACCTTGGAGAAGATCCAGATTGTGCTGGGCATTTTTGGCAAATCCAAACCCAGGATCCAGCCAAATCTTGTCAGCCGAAATACCAGCTGCTAGGGCTGCCTGAGCCCGCTCCGCTAGAAAATCTCGCACTTCTTGCACAATATCCTCGTAGACTTCCTCTGTTTGATTGTGCATGAGGATAATGGGGACCTGATACTCCGCTGCCAGGGCCAGCATTTCTCCGTCATAGAGACCTGCCCAGACATCATTGAGAATGTCTGCACCAGCCTCCAGAGCCGCACGCGCTGTCCCAGTCTTATAGGTGTCGATAGAAACCAGGCAGTCAAAATGCTCCTTTATAGCACGAATAATCGGTACCACACGGGCTATTTCCTCCTCTTGGGAAACAAATTCCGCCCCCAGTCGGGTAGACTCGCCACCGACATCGATGACCTGGGCACCTGCTGCCAAAAGCTCTTCAGCCTGCGCTAGGGCAGCCTCTACTTCATTAAATTTTCCACCGTCAGAAAAAGAATCCGGCGTGACATTGAGAATGCCCATTATGGATACTTGCTGGTGTAAGTTGTCAATCGACATAGCTCCTCCTATCTGTGAATCATGGACAGCAATTCACGACGCAAAACAGCATCTTCCTTGTATTTTCCAAGAGCAACTGTGGTCACAGTCTTGCTGCCTGGCTTGCGAACACCACGCATACCCATACACATGTGTTCCGCCTCCACCATAACGTAGACGCCTTCTGGCTCCAAGGCGTCCTGAAGGGCATGGGCTACCTGGTGAGTCAAGCGCTCCTGCAATTGTGGACGGCGACTAGCCACTTCCACCGCACGCGCCAATTTGCTGAGGCCTGTCACACGACCCTTGCTAGGTAGATAGGCCACATGTGCCACCCCATAAAAAGGCACCAAATGATGCTCACACATGGAGTGAAAGGGAATATCCTTGACCAAGACCACTTCCTCATGCCCCTCCGAAAAGACCGCCGTAAACTGATCCTTAGGGGCTTCATTGAGACCAGAAAACATCTCCTGGTACATCTTGGCCACACGCTTAGGCGTATCCAGTAGTCCCTCACGGTTAGGGTCCTCGCCCAATAATTCCAACAATTGGTAAATGGTTTGTTCAATTTTCTCTTGCTTTGACATAATACATCCCCTTGTTTAATGTTCTTATTATACCCTAAAAAGGCTCCTAGGAAAAGTCTTACTCCCCTTTGTGATATAATAAAACAAAGAATTGTAAGGAGAGCGTCACATGACCAAGAAACCCGTCCAGTTAGCGACGATTTGCTATATTGACAATGGCAAGGAATTTTTATTACTTCACCGCAACAAGAAAGAAAATGATGTGCATCGCGGCAAGTGGATTGGCGTCGGTGGAAAATTAGAAGCCGGTGAGACCCCTCAAGCCTGCGCAGCCCGTGAAGTCTTGGAAGAGACAGGCCTTACGGCCACCAAATTGGCCCTGAAAGGCATTATTACCTTTCCTGACTTCACCCCCAATATGGATTGGTACACCTATGTCTTCAAGATTACCGAGTTTGAAGGTAACCTAATCGACTGTAACGAAGGAGATTTGGAGTGGGTTCCCTATGACCAGGTCCTATCCAAGCCCACCTGGGAAGGCGATCGGCATTTCCAAGAATGGCTCTTAGAAAACAAGCCCTTCTTCTCCGCCTGTTTCCGCTATGACGGAGATAACTTACTAGACTACTCAGTGGATTTTTATGAGTGATAAACAGCTTAAAACCTGCAGGTCAGCTGACCTGCAGGTTTTAAGTTATTCTGATACTGGTTGCTCTGCTTGAGATTGAGCCCGCTTGCCTTCATCAAGGAGGGCTGCAATAATCTTCTGGTCACGCAGTTTGACGGAATCGTTGATGGTCTCAGCTGAGTGGATAATAGCCGCCTCCAACTCACGGCGTTTCTGACGCCCTTCATCAATAGCGGCGATGATGCCGTTGTTCTGGGCTACCAGACTTTCAGCCAATTTTGTCACCGACTGAACAGCCAGAGTCGGATTTTGAGCTGTGCGTTCCATCATCGGAATGGCTTCCTTAGACGTATCTGCCAGCATCTGTAGAGCAGCATTATTGGCATTGACGATGGCATCAGCCGTCTGGCTGGACTTTATGGACTGTTGCAAAATACCTAACTGGGCGATGGATAACTTCATGGTCGGAATGGTATTGCGACGGAGCATGCCCAAACGCTGTTTCATATCGGACGATACCTTGACCAGATTCCGCATCTGCGGTGTCGTTGTCCAGGCCACATAGAGACGGCTCAGGTATTCAGAATGCTGTTGCTCCAAAATATTGGCCACTTCTGTGATCCGCGCCAGCTTTTCAGAGGCTACCTGATAGTCAACAGTGGTCGGAACCAGGCTAGCCAGTCTTTCCTGCTCTACTCTTGCTCGCTGAGCGGCCTCTTGACCTGTCGCCTCGATAAAGGCAATGACACCGACCAGATTCTCGATAGACTTGGTATTGTTTTCAATCAAGAGCTCGGCAGAAACGATATTGCGCGAGAGAACTTCTTCCTGCTTGACCACGCTGGCTGCCATAGTATCCATTTTCTTTTCGATGGTCTGAGAATCGAAGTAAAATTCCTGCATGTCGTTCTTGGTCTGCTTGAAAAGACGCTGGAAGAAACCTGGTTTCTTCTCCAATTCAGCCGTGCTTGAAATGTCCTTATACTTGGCCACAAAGCCGTTAAGTTCACGGTTGGTATTGGCCAAAAGCTCATCCACCTGCGGAATTTCAATCTTCTTCTGCTCACTCAAGATGTGGTTGACTGTTGCATTGACCTCCTCAACCGCCTCCTTGCCAAAGTCCAGGAGGGCGTTCTGGTTAGATACAAAATTATCCACCAACTGCGGTGCCTTGGCCTGGATTCCGGCCTGCTGTTCAGGTGTCAATTGGGCAAGGAAGGATACTTTCTGACTGTCACCAATGGGCGTAGCCTGGATGATTTCAGTTGTCTTGTCCTTCTGGTTCAAGCCGTTGCTGGCAATGGCATCTATATCAAAATTAAATCCTGACATCTTATTCCTCTACTTTCTTGTCACGTTTCATCATACGCAGGCTGACTTCAAAATCCTGCATATCGGCTTCGTTAAACTGGCGAATGGTATTATCCAAGTCACTATCAAAGGTCTCCATGGCAGATTTTGCCTGGGCCAAACGTTCTTCCGCATTGAAATAATCCTTGGGAGACTGCTTGATTTTCATATACCCCTGCAAAATATCCTGGAAACGCTGCATATTGGCCTCATGAATGGCCGTCAGCTCTTCCTTCTTATCCGTTGTCGCCTCTAATTTCTCTAAAATAACTAGATGATCCCGTTGGATATTGCAGTAGGTCTCAAGAATTTCCGGCGTCAGGTCCGCAATCCACTCCTGCTCCGTCAGCTCCTGCTTGGCTTGAACGAAAGGCTCTGCCTCCTTGACAGGCTCTGCTGACTTTTCAGGAAGTTTGAGCTGATACTTGAGCTGGAGGGTGTCCACAACTTCCTTACTCTTATAGGCATCTAGGTACTTACCAACCTTTTGATAGACTTGGTCCAGCTCAAAGAGTTCTGCCAGCAAGCGTCCCCGCAATTGCAGAACCGCCTTGTCCTCCCCATTTTCAGCCAAGAGCTGCTGGTGCTTGGAAAATCCCGCACTGATGGACCATACCAGATTTTCCAACCGCCGGATAGATGAACGGTTGAGCATCCGATGAACCGCAGGACGATTCTTTACATAGAGATAAACCAGTCCCAGAGGCAAAATAATATACCAAAAATTTATCAAAATCCCCAAGACAATGAACAGGGCAAGGATAGAGCCCCAACCATCATCTTTTTTATAGCGTTTTTTACCCATACGTTTTCCTCATTTTTCCATTATAATTATATCATATTCCTCCCCATCTATGAAAAATTTACCAAAGAAAAAAGCCGGGTTTCCCCAACTTTTTAGAAGGCCTTGGCCTGGGTTGCATGGATGCTGTCAATGGAAATACCAGAGGTGGCAAACAGGTTCTCCAATTCCTCTACAGCGATGCGGCCTTCGATTTGAACCTCGATGACCACATTGCCTTTTTTAGTTTGTAATTGAACGGTGCTAATGATATTGTAGCCCTTGTCAGAAATAATCTTGATAATCTTCGCAAGCTCACCAGCCTTATTTTCAACTAGGAAACGAGCCCGCACGCCCTCTTCTCCATAGCCTGAAACGTGGAGGAAGGCAGCAAAGATATCGCGGTCTGTGATGACACCGTAGAGCTGACCATTGTCCACAACCGGCAGGATGCCCACCTTGTTTTTATACATGAGGTAGACTGCATCCTCCAAGCTGGCATAGCCTGAAATTGTGATGACGTCCTTAATCATGACATCCTTGACCTTGGTCTTGTTGAGCAGGTAGTTCATCTCGTAGATAGACAGGCTGGTCGCCTTTGACGGACTAGCTTCTGCTATGGTACCTTCTGTCACCAAACCGACCAATTTATCATTTTCAATGACCGGCAAGCGGTGCAAATCCTGCTCACGCATGATGTCTGCAGCATGGGCAATCGTTGTATCTGGTGAAATGTAAACAACCTTACGGGTCATAAAATCTTTAACGGACATGGAACTTCCTCCTCGATATTTTCTACTCCTATTATAGCAAAAAACGAAAACGATTTCAATATCTTATGAAAAGAAATGAAAATCAGTGATCAACGACCACTGATTTGTTAGAAACTAGATTCACAAGTAAGGCACTTTAAGTTTTTTGATGGAATACTGACTGTATTTCGAGAAAAAACGAACGAAACTTGCCTTAGCTCAGGTGCCGAATTGTGAGTACAGGTTCTAAAATTATACACCCTTAACTGCGAAATAGATCCCGCTTGGGCAGGCAAAGTTAAAGTTAGGGAAAGGCTGTTCATTGACTGGGCTGCAGGTATCTGTCAAACCAGCGATGCGCTCCTGAAGGCCTGCAATATCGGATGTTTCAAACAAGACGCTCGGTACATTGTCCAACACCTCTGGCGATACTTGAGCGATAAATTCCTTGTCATAAACCGTAATCGTAGTCGTCGCATCCGCATGAGACTTCATATCAAAGGTCTCAAAGCCCATCATCTCCGCTTCATTTTCAATGACAAAACCTGCCGCTGACCAAAAACTTTTTTCTGCCGCCACATCATCCACATAGAGCATGAGGCCCAATTCTTTATTAAACATCTATTATCCTCTTTCTAAAACGATATTGCTAATCATAGCAAGATATGGTTCAAATTGCAAGAATGAATTCCTAACCTTCTAGCGATTTGTCGGCTGCCTGGGCCAGTCTCCCTTCTTCCAACTCAGCCTGCTCACGCGCCTGCTTTTTCAGACTCTTAATCTCGCTCTTCAAGCCCATATTTTTTGCCATTCCAAGCAAATATTGGATGACCAAGCCAAGAAATACAGAGCCGAGAATGACCAAAATCAAGGGCAGACGGAAATAACCAAAGATATAATTGACCTTGACAACCTGTTGGTTAGCCAAAGACAAGACCACAGTCAGAACGATAATAACCAGTAAGCCGATTAGGGATAGTTTTTTCTTCATATAGCACCTCTTTCATCTGTCAGTCTATCATAAAACAGGAATCGTGACAAGGAAGGGGGATTGGGAATTGTATAGGAATGTTTTCAGAAATTACTGCTTTATTTTTTTTACATATAAATAGGAAGATGAATCAAATGAAATACCTGCCTATTCTCAATTTTTTTCATTTTCCAAAGAAACTATTCCCTGAAAAATAAGGAGGAACCTATGACAAAATATCAGTAAACAATCATTGTTTTATCATCCAACATAAGCAACGCTACCTCTTGATATAAGTACATATCCTCATCATAATTTTTGCAACAAGTTTTTAGTTTGATATTTGTAAATAAGATCCAATCCCGCGTTGTAAAATGAAGTGCAACAAAAAAGACATGTTCGTCTGATATACTAGAATTCCCCAACTCAGTATAGAAA
>NZ_JBIMJO010000008.1:0-95160 GCF_043674095.1 Streptococcus sp. A25 | reverse complement strand
TATCCCAAAAAATGTTTGGGCTACAAGTCACCGAGAGAATTTCTTATAGGTGGCTAACTCGGAATTGAAATTTGCCGATTTCACTCAGAATAGCGTCCCAGGCCTGGTCATAGCCATGTCGAGTTTCAGATGAAAAGACGACAAACTGGTCATTCTTATCAAAATCCAATTTCTTTTTGATAATGGATTCATGCTTGTTCCACTTGCCACGTGAAATTTTGTCGGCTTTAGTAGCAACGACAATGACTGGGATTTCATAATATTTTAGAAATTCGTACATCTGAACATCATCGGCAGATGGCTCATGACGCATATCTACCAGACTAACCACCACGCGGAGATTATCTCGACTGGTCAGATATTCCTCAATCATCTTGCCCCACTTTGCGCGCTCAGTCTTGGAAACCTTGGCATAACCGTAGCCCGGCACATCAACAAAACGGATTTTATCATCGATATTATAAAAATTCAGTTGTTGGGTTTTACCAGGTTTGCCTGACGTCCGAGCCAGGTTTTTACGCCCCAGCAAGGTATTGATGAAGGATGATTTTCCAACATTGGACCGTCCAGCCAGGGCAATCTCTGGAATATCATCATCTGGGTACTGGGTCTTTGAAACTGCACTCAGTAAAATCTCTGCATTATGGGTATTGATTTCCATATTTTTCCCTTTCTCTGAAAAAGGAGGCGGTCAATTGACACCTCCTGACGAATTTTAGGCAGTTTCTAGCTCAGGTTTTCCTTCACCGTCTACTGCTGCTTTTGTCACGCGAACCTTCTTGACCTCGTCTTGACTCGGCACTTCAAACATCACATCCAACATGGTCTCTTCGATGATAGAACGAAGTCCGCGTGCACCTGTTTTACGCTCGATGGCTTTTTTGGCAATTTCCTGCAAAGCATCTTCTTCAAATTCCAACTCGACATCATCATAAGAAAGCAAGGTCTGGTACTGCTTAACAAGAGCATTTCGAGGCTCTGTCAGGATACGCACCAGGTCATCCTCAGTCAATTGGTCCAGAGCTGCAAAAACAGGCAAGCGACCAATCAATTCTGGAATGATACCGAATTTCTGAATATCATCCGCGATAATGTGCTGCATGTAAGAATCTTTTTCTTCAATAGCACGGTTGTTTTGACCGAAACCAATGATTTTCTCACCCAGACGCTGTTTAACAATTTCTTCAATGCCGTCAAAGGCACCGCCAACGATAAAGAGAATGTTCTTGGTATCGACGTGAATCATCTCTTGGTTTGGATGTTTGCGTCCGCCCTGAGGTGGCACACTGGCAACCGTTCCCTCGATAATTTTCAGGAGAGCTTGCTGGACCCCTTCGCCGGATACATCGCGGGTGATGGACACATTTTCACCTTTTTTGGCAATTTTATCAATTTCATCCACATAGATAATTCCTCTTTCTGCACGATCGATATTAAAATCTGCCGCCTGTAGAAGTTTGAGAAGGATATTTTCCACATCTTCGCCAACATAACCTGCCTCAGTCAGCGCTGTCGCATCTGCGATAGCAAATGGTACATTCAAGCTTTTCGCTAATGTCTGGGCCAAGAAAGTCTTACCAGAACCAGTCGGACCAATCATCAGGATATTAGACTTCTGCAAATCCACATCATCTTCGCCACGGGTATCTTGAAAATTAATGCGCTTATAATGGTTATACACCGCCACAGCCAAAGCACGTTTAGCTCGGTCTTGACCGATGACATAATGATTGAGAATATTGAGCAATTCTTGTGGTTTTGGCGTATCTGCCAAGTCTGTCAAAACTTCTTCTGCCAGTTCCTCACGAATGATTTCCTGTGCTAGTTCCACGCACTCATTACAAATGAAGACATTGTTCCCTGCGATAATTTTTTTAACTTCTTCTTGATTTTTCCCGCAAAATGAGCAATAAATCAATTCATGATTATGCTTAACAGCCATCTATCTCCTCTTTCATATCACTTATCTAAACAAAAATCCATAAACTGCATGGATACTATTGACTAAATTGGTAAAAGCATTCAATAAAAATAATATCGCTAAACCAAATCGTTTCTTTTTAAAGGCTTGAATTGCACAAAGAACGCATATTCCACATAGAAATGCTGTAAATAAACCGAATAAACTTCTCTCCATGCCTAACTTTCTCTTCTTTCGTAGGTTTTTATAGTAAAATCAAATGGATTTGCCTCATCTTTTAATCGGAGTGTTTTCTTCTGCAGGCAAAATTGTTCCATCGGAAAATCTTTCGGAAAGAAGGTATCTCCATCAAATTGACCATGAATATCTGTCACAATCAATTGGTCGATATATGCCGCAAATGCCATATAAATCTGACTCCCACCAAGTACAAATAAAGTCTGCTCTTGATGTGCATACCAATCCAACACTTCCTCCACACTATGAACAACTGTAACCCGATCATTTTCCGCTACATATGATTGATCCTTTGTCAAAACGATAGTGTGACGATTTGGAAGTGCACGCTTGCCCATACCATCAAAAGTTATACGTCCCATCACCATCGTGTGACCAGTTGTCGTTTCTTTAAAATGAGCCATTTCAGCTGGTAAAGACCAAGGTAGTTTATCTCCCTTTCCAATCAAACCATTTTCATCCTGAGCCCAAATAGCAACAATCTTTTTAGTCATTTTCTCTCACTTTCCGTCCTATCATTCTATCAAAAAAACATGAAAAATGCACTTACCAAGTAGGTCTAGTGCAAATTTTTATAATATTGAAACTGGCTCTAAAATTTTAGTAATACCGACTTGAAGTTCACTGTTATTAACTAGCTCTAATCAGGGATAAAGAAGAGTGGCTAGTTCAAGGAACTGTTTCAGCCCAAGCATAAAAATAAAGAAGCGAGGTAGAGGTTGCAGATATAGGCTGTTGAAAAACTGCCTACAACTTAAATAGCAAGATCAAACTTCAACTGCGGTCTAACTGGCTTTGAAGGTCTGGGAGACCTTCGAAGGTTGGAGATAAGAAGAACGAAGTTCTTCACTGCTAATCCAGTTAAATTGCTAAATCGAATTTTAACTGCGGTTTAACTGGATTGTAGTCCACCAACTCAAAATCTTCTGCCCGAATATCAAAGAAATTGGTACCGTCTGGGACATTCAAGACCAAACGAGGCTCAATTTCTGAAGGCGTTCGACGGAGCAATTCCTCAGCCTGTTCAAACTGATTATCATAGATGTGGAGATTGTTGATGAAATAGAAAAACTTCCCTACCTTCCAACCAAAATGCTTGGCAATCATCATTTGCAATGCAACATACTGCATAGCATTGATATGATGGGCTACCAACATATCATTTGACCGTTGAGTTAGAGTTGCATCAAGATAAATCTCTCCGTCCACTCGGCGAACATCGAACATGGTCTGAAAGGCACAAGGCAATAGGCCTGGCGATTGGTCAAAGGCCTCATAATCCCAAAGAGAAATCACATTGCGGCGGTTCCAAGGATTTTCTTCCAATTGCTTAATAATTTTGGAAATAATATCGTGCTTTTTGACGATGGCCCCATAGCGCTCGCCAATGGTCCCAGTCCCTTCTACTTCCCAATCATTCCAATATTGAACACCGTATTTGTCTTGAAGGACCGATAAATCATTGGTCTGGTCCTGATAAATCCAGAGAATTTCCTTAATAGCCGACTTGATAGCAATGGGACGCAGTGTAGTAATGGGAAACTCTCCCTTACTCAAATCATACTCTGCAAAGGAGCCAGTAATATACTTGGAATTTGCCGCATTCCCGTTCTTGTAACGTGGGCGAGCATTTTCTGAAGAAACGCCCTCTTCCATAATCTTATGAATGTTTTCTTTAAAAATAATATCTGCTTTTGTCATGCAACTATTATACTTTTTTTGACCCAAAAATTCCAGAAGCAAGCTAGAGTTCTATGGAGTGAAGAGGTAAGTGTTACCCATATACATGGCCAATGTTGCGGTCAGAAAATAGCAAACGATGAAGAGTAGGGCAATAATGGTATGTCTAGGCTTTTTATGATAGATAGCTACTGGTAGCAGAGCCATTCCCAGCAAGGGGACAATTTTAAAACATGCGGTATAGGCCCACTTTTCCAGATGAAACCAATTTTCCATGGGTAACCATATACTGAGCCAAATCAGACATCCCAGGCCGATAATGAAACAGCTAAACAAATCCAAACTTTTCTTTAGCATACTGCTACTCCTTTCTTAGGGACCAAACAAGAAGTAACCAACGAACATGGTGATGAAAAAGGATAGGATAAAGGCAATGGAGAGAGCTGCCTGCCACACCTTCTTTGTGAAGAAGGACAAAATCAGCGTTACAAGTCCAATCGGTGGCAGGATGTAAAAAACAACTACAGAACCCCAGCTAGAAGGGAAGAACCAATGACGAATCCAGTTATCTAGAAAGAATCCTGATAACCAAAAGAGGGTCCCCGCTATAAGTAGATAGTGGGAAACTTGGTGTAGATTCCATTTTTTCATGATTTACCTCCAATTTTTAAGGACCAAAGATCATCGATAACAATCCAATGTAAAATGTTAAAAATGGGCTAATGATCAGAAAGAGACAGATAAGCATGTGGGGAATCTGCTTGGTGTAGATGGCCCAAGGCAATACTACTGCTCCAACAAAAAACACACCAAATGTATTAAACCATTGAAAATTTAGGGCAGGAAAGAAGATTGTCGCATAGAGTAAAAATCCCAAAACCAGCACATAGCCTTGATAGCGGACGATATGATCTTTTGACATGATAGACCTCCTCGAACCTTTCAGCCATCTATAGCCACGAATAAAGAACGCCTTCTCCGATAATTTGCAATATCAATATTTCTACATTTTCATTATATATGATTCTGATTTGTTTTGAAAGACAAAACAATTAAAAACTGTGACAGCGGATAGGCTACTTAAAAACTTTTACTAGGACGTAGATAATCAAGGCCCATAGAAAAATGATTGGAAGACCATAGTACCACTTCTTGGGTTTGCCATCTTTCCAAAGGTCCTCAGCGGCCAATCGGTGATTGTCAAGTATTTCCTTGGGTATAAATCGAATGGTCAAGGCCACCAATAAGGGCAATAGAATAATGTCATCCAAACAGCCCAAAACTGGGATAAAATCTGGCACTAAATCAATGGGCGACAAGGCGTAGATTAAGGTTAAGCCTGCAAAAAATTTAGCGACAAGAGGGGTCTCCCTGTCTCTGATTGATAAAAATAGGGCTGGCAAATCTTTTTTTAGCTGTTGAGCTTGTTTTTTTAAAATTCATATTAGAACCTTTCTTCTAAAAAAGACAGAGTTTCCTCTGCCTGATTTACTTATTTCAAAACCAATGACGCTGCACCAATAACCCCGGCATCATTGCCAAGTGTTGCAAGAGCCAACTTAGTTGATTCCTTAATCGGTGGGAAGACTGTCTCTTCAAAGACCTTGCGAACACCGTCCAAGAGGAAATCGCCTGCAGCTGATACACCACCACCGATGACAATGTAGGCTGGGTTTAGCGTCACTGCAATGTTGGAGCAAGCTGTTCCTAGATAGCGAGCAAAGTTGCGGTAGACAATCTGAGCTAGGTCATCACCTGTTTTTGCTAAGTCAAAGACATCCTTAGCTGTCACATCTTGACCATCATCAATGAGTTTCTTCAACTCAGAATCACCAGCATACTGGGCTGCATAACGGCGAGTCAAATTGACAATACCTGTCGCTGAGGCAACCGTCTCCAGGCAACCTGGCTTACCACATGTACACATGATAGGATCTTCAAAATCAACCGTCAAATGGCCAAGTTCGCCACCTGCACCGCGTGATCCGCGAATCAGATTTCCAGCAGCAACAACACCACCACCGACACCAGTTCCCAGCGTCATGAAGACCACGTCAGGATTATTCTCGCCGGCACCGACCCACTGCTCACCCAGAGCTGCTACGTTGGCATCATTGTCAATAAAGAAAGGCAAACCAAGTGCGGTCTCAAACTGTTCACGGACCAGCTGCAAGGTCTTCCAGTTGAGGTTATAGGCACCAATCACAGTACCAGCTTTGCTATCGACCACGCCAGGAGAACCCATACCAATTCCCAAGAAATCATCCTTGGTCAGATTGTGGCTCTCAAAATGATCTTTGATACTCTCGATAATATCCGGAACGATATGGCTGCCCTCATCCAAAATGTTGGTCTTGATGGACCATTTTTCCTGGATTTCGCCAGCAGTCGTTAAAATAGCCAATTTGACAGATGTACCGCCAAGGTCAATACCGATAATTTTCTTTGACATAATCATTACCTCACTTCATTTTCTCTATTATACCACAATGCAAACCTTTTCGTAAAGCCCTTTCAAACAACTTGTACGGACAATTTATCTAAAAAGATAAAGCAGAACTAGAAATTGAATATGGAGAACAAAGCGCCCAACACTCAGCAACATAGCAGCTATAAAATTAGTTCCTTCCTTGGTCCCATTGAAGAGAAAAAGCGTAGAAATAAAGGTAAAACCAAGGGCAAAACCAATCATCTGGAAGGCATGGTAGCTTTGACTGTAATAATAAAGGGTTACTGCCAGCACAAGCATTGCCAAAAATGTCAAACTCAGCCGCAGCAGGTTCATCTTTTTGGTTTTCAGAAAGCTATAAAGGGCTGAAACCAATGTGACCAGTAGGTAAAGGGCCATGTAGCCTATGATAAGAGTTTTCATCCTAGCCCTCCATCTCACTCAAATACTCAAAGCGCTCGTACTTCTCCAAGAGCTGCTCATTTTTCTGGTCCAGCTCCTTCTGCAGGTCCGACAATTTGGTAAAATCACTGCCACAGGTCAACATTTCCGCCTCAATGGCTTCGATCCGCTCCTCCAAACCAGCAATCTCATCCTCAATGGTTGCCCACTCCTGCTTCTCAAAATAGGACATCCGCTTCTTGTTCTCTCTGACCTTCTCGATTTTCTCCTTTGGTTTTTCCAAAGAAATAGCAGAGCTGGAAGCCAAAAAGGCCTTTTCATCCAGATAGTCCGTGTAGTTTCCAAAGAAGGTCTGGATACCACCGTCTTCAAAAGCAAGGATTTTATTAGCAACCTTGTCCAAGAAATAACGATCGTGGCTGACGGTGATGACAGGACCAGCAAAACCTTGCAAGAAATGCTCCAAGACTGTCAA
Organism: Streptococcus sp. A25; assembly: GCF_043674095.1. Taxonomy (NCBI): domain Bacteria; kingdom Bacillati; phylum Bacillota; class Bacilli; order Lactobacillales; family Streptococcaceae; genus Streptococcus; species Streptococcus sp. A25. Next base: position 87,996 of record NZ_JBIMJO010000008.1, on the reverse strand, counting down.
AGTCGCTATGTCTAAGTCGTTTGTCGGCTCGTCCAGAAGCAAGACATTAGGCCGTTCCAGAAGGATTTTCAGCAGATAGAGCCGCTTTTTCTCCCCACCCGACAATTTTTCAATCAGTGTACCATGGGTATTACGCGGAAAGAGGAACTGCTCCAAAAGTTCAGCAATAGACACCATGCCCGATGTAGTCTTGGCTTCTTCTGCCACTTCCTGCAAGAAATTGATGACCCGCTTGCTCTCGTCTAATCCACGAATATCTTGAGAAAAATAACCGATACGAACCGTTTCTCCGATGTCTACCTTGCCTGCATCAGCCTGCAAGTCGCCTGCAATCAGATTGAGCAGGGTGGATTTGCCCTTACCATTATCACCGACGATGCCGATACGGTCCTTGTTTTGGATTAGCAGGCTAAAATCCTGTAAAATCGGCTTTCCAGGATAAGAAAAGCTGACCTGCTCAAACTGAATAACCTTTTTACCGATTCGGCTGGTTTCAAAATTGATTTCAAGACTTGAGTCATCAATAGTTTGATGAACCTGGTTCTTGAGGTCATGGAAACGATTGATACGGGCTTGTTGCTTGGTGGCACGAGCCTGGGGCTGTCTCCGCATCCAGGTCAACTCCTGCTTGTAGAGCTGTTCTTTCTTGTGACGGAGAGCTGCATCCCGTTCGTCCTGCTCCGCTTTTAATCGAACATAGTCCTGGTAATTCCCCTGATACTCGGTCAAACCGGCCTTGTCCAATTCAAAGATGCGTGTGGCAATATTGTCCAAGAAATAGCGATCATGGGTGATAAAGAGGACAGACTTTTTGGTGTTTTTCAAAAAGGTCGTCAACCACTCAATGGTCTCAATATCCAGGTGGTTGGTCGGCTCATCCAAAAGTAGGAGGTCGTCATTTCCCAGAAGAACCTGAGCCAGCTGTACACGGCGACGCAGGCCGCCAGATAAATCCGCCACCTTGCTGGTCACATCCTGTAATCCTAATTTTGACAGAACCGTCTTGACTTGACTTTCGATTTCCCAAGCATTGAGGGCATCCATCTCTGCCATGACTTTTTCAAGTTGAGCCTGACTCTTATCGTCATAATTTGCCATGAGCTGCTCGTATTGGCGAATAAGCTGGATTTCTCGCAAATCGGATGACAATACCGTGTCCAGAACGGTATTGCTCTCATCAAAATCAGGCTCCTGGGTCAGATAGGCCATCTGAAAATCATTCTTACTGGTAAAGGGTGAAATATCTCCATCGAAACCAAGCTTGCCTGAAATCACATCCAAGAGCGTTGTTTTACCAGTGCCATTGACCCCTATAATCCCAATGCGGTCGCCTGGGTGGATGATAAAGGAAATCTTTGAAAAGACGGTCTTGTCGCCGACAGACTTAGTCAAATTTTCAACGATAAAATCACTCATTGCTTAAAAACTCCTTTACAAAAGCCATAATGTCCTCTTCTGAGTTGGCCAAATTCCCCTCGACAATCTCATACTCCACTGCATTTAGGACCTGACCCAAGAGAGGACCAGGCTTGATAGCTAGATTCTTCATAATCATGCCACCATTCACAACAATCTCATGTCGTTCATGGATAATCAAGTCCTTATCGAGTTGAGCAATCTCTTCAAAATCAACCGAGAGCCCCAGAGCCTGACGCAGGTTTTCGACCAGTTCAATCATTGTCCTACCGTATTCGTAGGCCATCTGCTTGGTCACTGGTCCTGTCTGGCGGTGCTGATAAATTTCCACCAATTGTACGACCGTCCGTTGAAATTCATTGCTGGTTTTCCATTTTTTGAGGAAGGACTTGATGTTGTCCACTTTCAGACAGGCAAAGAGCATGGCCCAGGCCTGTTCAGAAGTTTCAAAGATGAAATCTGCCTGCAAGCTAGATAGCATTTTCTCCAATTCCTGCCCTTTTCCAGCCAAATCTGGTAAAAAATCAAAGGCTTTAGAATCAATCATAGCCTGCAGCCCCTTGCGCCAATGGGGTGCCGTCAGCAATTTATCAAATTCGATAAAAATTCGCTCAACAGAGATTTTGTCCAAGAGCGGTGCTGTTGCCTGCATGGCCTCAAATGTTTCTGGTTCAATCTCGAAGTTCAGACTAGCCGCAAATCTAAAACCACGCATGATTCGCAGGGCATCTTCATTGAATCGCTCTGCAGGGATTCCTACCGCTCGCAAACGCTTCTGCTCCAAATCTTCTAGTCCAGAAAACAAGTCGATGACCTGAGCATGTTCATCCAAGGCAAAGGCATTGACTGTAAAATCACGGCGTCTGAGGTCTTCTTCTAGTGAACGGACAAAAGAAACCTGGCTAGGCCGGCGGAAGTCCACGTAATCCTCCTCCGTCCGAAAGGTCGTAATTTCGTACTCCTTATGCCCTTCCAGAACCAAGACCGTTCCATGTTCAATCCCCACATCAATGGTCCGTGGGAAGATTGCTTTGGTCTCCTGCGGATAGCTGGATGTTGCAATGTCCACATCGTGAATGGTTCTTCTCAAAATGGCATCGCGGACCGATCCGCCCACAAAATAGGCCTCAAAACCTGCGGCCTTAATTTTCTCTAAAATCGGCAAAGCCTCCTGAAATTCAGAAGGCAGATGTGTTAATTTCATAGTAAATGTTCCAAACCATATACAAGTTGCTGGCGTTTGACAACCTCTTTGATACCGAGATTGACACCGCTCATGAAGGAGACACGGTCATAAGAATCATGACGAATAGTCAATCCTTCTCCCTGGGCACCGAAAATCACTTCTTGGTGGGCCACCAGACCTGGTAAGCGAACAGAATGAATACGGAATCCATCAAATTCTGCACCACGAGCTCCGGCAATCAACTCTTCTTCATCGGCTGCACCTTGTGGCTGCGCCTGACGGACTTGCGAAATCAACTCGGCAGTCTTAATAGCTGTTCCACTTGGAGCATCCTTTTTCTTGTCATGATGCAATTCGATGATTTCCAGATTAGGGAAATACTTAGCAGCCTGTGTTGCGAATTGCATGAGCAAGATAGCCCCGATAGCAAAGTTTGGCGCAATCAAGCCACCCAAGCCTTTTTCAGCCGAAAGTGCAGTCAGTTCGTCGATTTCTTTCGGTGTAAATCCAGTCGTTCCAACTACTGGCGCAAAGCCATTCTCCAAAGCAAAGCGTGTGTTTTCATAGGCAAATTTTGGCGTGGTGAAATCCACCCAGACATCAACATCTAGCTCTGCAACTTCTTCTTTTGTCTTAAAAACTGGCACGCCATCCACTTCTGTCTCAGTGGCAAATGGGTCTACCAAGGCAGCTAGACTAAGGTCTGCATCTCCCTTGACCATCTCAACCGCTGTTGAGCCCATTTTTCCCTTAAAACCTGCAATAATTACCTTAATTGTCATGTAAACTCCTATTCGATAATGGGCGAAATCCCGAAAGCAATGGCCCCTTCACCCAAATGCGTCCCGATAACGGAACCAAATGACACGATTGGCAACTGACTAGTCACACCAACCTGCTCCAACTGTTCTTTGAATCTATCTGCCTTTTCTGGGCAGTTCGCATGAATAATGGCCAGCTGGTAATTGCCGTCGGATGTTTTTTCTTGAAGAATTTCCAAGAGACGTTTGACAGCCTTTTTCTCCGTCCGAACTTTCTCGTATACTTCGATTTTCCCTTCATCCGTAAAATACAAAATCGGCTTGATACTGAGAAGGTTGCCGAGAATGGCTGCTGCATTGGACAAGCGACCACCCTTGACCAAATGATCCAGGTCGTCCACCATGATAAAGGCAGACGTTTGGGCAATTTGTTGATCCAGTTTGGCACAGATTTCCTCAAAAGACTGACCAGCTGCTGCCCATTTCAATACATTTTCCACCATCATACCCAGTGGAGCTGACGTGATTTTGCTATCTGGAAAGGCGATTGTCAGCCCCTCAAATTCATCTGCCAGATATTGGATATTTTGGTAAAATCCAGAAATCCCTGATGAGAGAAAGAGACCGACTGCATGCGTGTAGCCGTTGGCTTGCAGGGCTGTCAAAATTTCTTCCAACTCTAAGAGACTGGGTTGGCTGGTTTTTGGCAAATCCTCGGAGGCTGCCATCTTTTGATAAAATTCTTCGGCAGTCAGATTTTGTCCTTCGACAAAGGATTCCTCATCAATGGTGACCGGAATAGGCAAAACAAATACATCTTTGTTTACAAGCGTCGTCGGCTGCAAGACGGCCGACGAATCTGTAATAATTGCTAATTTCATTTAGAACTCCAAATTGATACCTGGGGCATCGTAGGCTATTTCAGTAACATCGTAGGTCATGCGTTTTAGCATGTCCAAGAGAGGAGATACCAACTCTTTTTTCTCATCTTCAGTAAATTCGGTTGGTTCATTGATAATGCGACCGTCTACATGGACACCTTGGCTAAAGGCACCAGAAATCACATGATGATTCAAGACAATCATAAAGCGCAAGATAACAACCATAGTTGTCCGCTGTGCTTCTTCGTCCCTATTGACCAATTGAAAATCAACTTTCAAGCCAGTTTTTGGCTCACCATGCTCTTTTTCCCATTCTTTGTTGCGAGCATCAAAGTGATACTGGTTGACAAATTCTTTATCGCGAATGATTTTCATTTTCAAGACTCCCCTTAAACAATAATACTCACATTATACCATAAACCTTGTGAAATAGCTAAAAAACCTTGCCAGGAGACAAGGTTTTAGTTGATTATTTTGGTTGGCGAAGAGCTCCGTAGAGGACACCTGACACCACTGCACCAATCAATACGTAAAGGATGTAAAGTAATGGGTTAGAGGTCAAAGCGATAACGAAGATACCACCGTGTGGCGCCATCAATTGAATGCCTGACAAACCTACCAAGGCACCTGCAAGGGCAGAACCTGCGATAAAGCTTGGGATTGCACGAGCTGGGTCAGCAGCACCAAATGGAATCGCACCTTCAGTGATGAATGAAAGCCCCATAACGATGTTAGTCAAACCTGAATTGCGCTCTTCTTGAGTAAATTTATTTTTGTAAAGCAAGGTAGCAACGAATACTGCCAACGGTGGTACCATACCACCTGCCATAACTGCCGCCATCGCAACAGATCCACCATCTGCAACAGTTGCTGCAAGGGTACCCGTACCGAAGACATAAGCTGCCTTGTTGACTGGACCACCCATATCGACTGCCATCATACCACCGAGGACAAGGCCAAGGAGAATAGCAGAGCTACCTTCAAGACCAGCAAGGAAATTATTCATGCCAGTGTTAATTGCAGCCATTGGGATGTTGACGAAGAACATCAAGAAACCAGTGATAGCTGTTCCCAAAAGTGGCAAGAGCAAGATTGCATTCAAACCTTGGAGTGATTTTGGCATATTACGCAAAGCGTTGCGAAGAACAAGAACTACACCACCAGCAAGGAAACCACCAACAAGGGCACCCAAGAAACCAGATGATACACCTGCGAGAGCAAGGGTTTCTTCACCACCAGCTGCGTAAGGGATTTTACCGAAAGCAAGACCGCTGCTAGCGATTGCACCAGCTACGAAACCAGCAACCAAACCTGGTTTTTCAGCGATTGAGTAAGCAATGTAACCTGCAAGAAGTGGCAACATGAAGCCAAAAGCTGCTCCACCAATCTTCATGAACATAGCTGCGATTTCGTTGTATGACCCCAGGCTACCAAGACTGTCGCTTGGTACACCGAGCAAGTTATCAAACAAGAAAGCAAGGGCAATCAAGATACCGCCACCAATAACGAATGGCAACATTTGAGAAACACCGCTCATCAAGTGTTTATAGAATGCTTTACCAAGGCTAAGTTTTTCTGAAGATTCCACAGTAGCTGCTCCTTCTGACGCTGTGTAGGCTGCTGCTTTACCGTTCAAGATGGTGTTAATCAATTCTTCTGGTTGTTTGATACCAGCTGCGACTGGACGAGATACCAATGGTTTGCCATTGAAACGAGGCATGTCAACAGCCTTATCTGCTGCAATGATAACACCCGCTGCATTCTTGATGTCTTCAGCAGTTAGTTTGTTACCAACACCTGATGCACCATTTGTTTCAACCTTGATATCAACACCCATCTCAGCAGCCTGCTTCTTAAGAGCTTCTTCTGCCATGTAAGTGTGAGCAATACCAGTTGTACATGCTGTAACAGCAACGATAAATGGACGGTCGCCACTTGGAGCTACAACCACTTCTTCAGCCGCTTCAGCTGTATCGAAAACTGCAATCACTTCTTCAGGATTTGTTGCCGCACGAAGTCTATCAGCAAATCCAGCTTTCATCAAGTATTTAGACAATTCCGCAAGGGCAGCCAAGTGTGTATCGTTAGCACCTTCTGGAGCCGCAATCATGAAGAACAAGTCAGTTGGCTGACCGTCAAGACTTGCATAGTCAACACCCTTGTTTGATTTTGCAAAGAGAACAGTCGCTTCTTTTACAGCTGCATTCTTAGCATGTGGCATAGCAATTCCATCACCAAGACCTGTTGTTGTCTGTGCTTCACGGTTCATGATACCTGTTTTGAAAACATCAAAATCAGTTACGTATCCTTTTTCTACCAAGCTAGCAATCATTTCATCGATCACAGCTTCCTTGCTTGTCGCTTGCAAATCAAGCAACATGACATCTTTTTTCAAAACGTCTTGAATTTTCATAGTGTTTCTACCTCAACTTTTTCATAAGTTTCCTTAATAAATTCGATACTTGCCAAATCGTCTGAAAAGGCTGTTGCCGTACCGCAAGCAACTCCCCATTTGAGAGCTTCAATCGGGTCCTGTGAGCGAACGTATTCGCCAGTAAACCCTGCCACCATGGAATCTCCAGCTCCGACAGAATTTTTCACCGTACCCTTGATTGGTTTAGCAAAGTAAGTAGCTGCTGGAGTGACCAACAAAGCACCATCACCAGCCATAGAAATGATAACATTCTGAGCTCCCATGTCTAAGATTTTCTTAGCATAGGTCTCGATGTCTGTAATGCCACTCAATTCAACATTGAAAATAGCTTCCAATTCATGATTGTTCGGCTTGACCAAGAGTGGTTGGTGAGCCAGTGAATCCAGAAGCGTTTGCCCTTCAAAGTCACAGACCACTTGTGCTCCTGCTTTTTTCGCCACAGGAATCAGTCTACTGTAGACTTCATTTCCAAGACTCGCAGGTGCTGAACCAGCAAAGACAACTATATCATCTTTTGTCAATCCAGCCAAAACCATTTCTAATTCTGCCAATTGTGTATCGGTTACAATCGGACCCAATCCATTGATTTCTGTTTCTTGGTCGGCCTTGATTTTCACATTTATGCGGGTATCTTGGTCAACTTGAACAAAATCCGTATCAATACCCTCGGCTATCAAGCCATCCTTGATGAATTGGCCAGTAAAACCACCGAGAAAACCAGTAGCGGTGTTGGAATGTCCCAATCGCTTCAAGATGCGACTGACGTTAATTCCCTTACCACCAGTATACTTATCATCGCTCTCCATACGATTGACACTACCTGTCTCGACATGGTCAAGACGAACGATATAGTCAATGGCTGGGTTGAGCGTAACCGTATATATCATACTTCTATTACCCTCGTTTTTTCTTTGATAATATCAAACACATGGCTGTCGCTGGATTGACAGATAATGGAGGCTTTTTCGACTGCAGCAACCTTGACAAAGGAAAATTGACCAATTTTGGAGGCATCAGCCAGGACAAAACTTTCCTTGGCATTGTCCAAGACTGTCCGTTTTATGGTCGCCTCTTCGATGTCAGGCGTTGTCAAGAAATCCTTGTCAATCCCGTTCATTCCCAAAAAGGCCTTGTCAAAATTAAGCTGTCGCAGTTGTTCTAAAGCCACCGCACCAATTGATGCATCGGTCGAACTTTTGACATTTCCACCAATGATAATGGTTTTAATCTGCTTTTCAACCAGTCGAACGGCGTGATGAATGGAGTTTGTCACGACTGTCAGGTTTTCTTGGTCCAGCAAATCAATCAAAAGCCCTGTCGTGGTGCCTGCATCCAGGAAAATCACATCCCCTGAAACAATCTGCTCTGCTGCTTTTTCAGCAACCTGTCGTTTTTCGTGAACGTTTTTGACAGATTTTTCATGTATGCTTTCTTCCAGTTGCAGATTGGCTGGCGCCTCTGCACCACCGTGAACACGACGAAGTTTTCCTGCTGCTTCTAAATCATCCAAATCCCTACGCACCGTTGATTCTGAAGTATTCAAAATGTCTACCAATTCTTCCAGACGGACAAACTGTTCTTCCTTTATCTTCTCAAGAATCACTTGTTTGCGTTCCGATTTGAGCATGTCACCACCTCCTGAAATCGTTTACAAATTCTATTATACACAAAAATATCTCATTGTCAATCATTTTCTATCAAATTCTTTCAAAAAATATCTAAAAACAGCAGGAAATTTAAATTCCTGCCACTTCTTTTATCATTTTCTTCATTGTATCCATTTCTTCTGGTCGTCCAATAGCCATACGAATGTGATTGGCAAGGACGCCTTGGGAATAATATTTGAAATTCCAGTCTTTGGTAAGGGCAAATTCGTACAAATCCTTGCTCCAAGGCGCAGAAAAGGTCACAAAATTCGCTTGGCTAGGTAAAACACGGCAATCAGGAATAGCCTGCAAGAATTCGATAAACGCAGTGCGTATAGATTTCAGCTCTGCTATTTTTTCAATAACCAAATCCCTATGAGCTAAGGCTAGTGTGCCGATTTTCGCCGTGACATTGGACAAACTATAGGGCGGAATAATCTTGTCCAGCTCAACAATCAGTTGCTCCTGAGCTACCGCAAATCCGAGCCGGATGCCAGCTAGTCCGAAGGCCTTGGACAGGGTGCGCAGGACAATCAGATTGTCATACTGGTTGATTTTCTCTACAAAACTACTGCTGTCCGCAAACTCGATATAGGCCTCATCAATAACGACCAGACCATCGAATTGGGCGATAATTTTCTCGACTTGGACTGAATCAAAAGCGACTGAAGAGGGATTGTTAGGATTGGAAAACATGATCATCTTGGCCTTGACTGATTTGGCATAGGCCAGCAAATCATCCGCCTTGAGGACAAAGGTTTGCTTGTCTTGTGGCAGGTCGTAAGAGACAAACCGACTGCCATGTATCTGATTGTAGACCTCGTACATGAAAAAGTCTGGATTGATGGTCAAAAAGACCTCATCGTGCTTGAGGGCGCCGATAACAATCATGTGTACCAGAAAATCCGACCCGACTCCTGCTGTCACTTGTTGGGGCTGGACACCGAGATAATTGGCATAGATTTCAATCAATTCTGCGTAGCGATTGTCACCGTAAAAAGTCAATTCGCCCGCTTTCAATTGCTCCAAACTTTCCTCCAACAAAAAAGTCCAATCAATCAGGCGGTTTTCATTGTCGCCCAGATTGTGAACTGCCTGTCCCGGTAATTTATAGGGTTCTAAATCTTGTAAATCATCTCTAAATACTGTCATGCTTGCTCCTAAATTTGTTTTGGCTTGATTGGTTTGAAGTCAAGAAAAATATCCTTTGACTCGGATGCTAATAACTATCTCTGCGGTGACCGATGGCGAACACTTCAATGACAATTTCATTATCGTAAATATTTGCTAAAATCCGATAATTTCCTACACGATAACTCCATTCTCCTGACCGATTAGCTGTCAATCCCTTGCCATGCAGACGTGGGTTGTCGGTATGTGCAATGTTATTATCAATCCAAGTCAAGATTGATTTTCGAGTAAAAGCATCTAATTTCTTCAGTTGTTTTACGGCCCTTGAAGTATAGGTTAACTTATAGGTCATAGCCCAAACTCCGCCATTAACTCCTCATGCGAAATGCGAACTCCGTCATCCTCTGCCATAGCCTGACGAAGAACAGCCAAATCATATTCATCCTCTATCCTCTCCAACATAGCCTGACGTGCAAACTCTGAAATCGTTAGCCCATGCAACTGGATATAGTTCTTAATCAGTTTAGAATCCTCATCGTTAATCCGTAACGTCATAGTAGTCATCACCCGACCTCCTTTATAATACATTGTATTCAAAATAGGATAGAAAGTCAAGAAAAGCATGGCCCTGAGATATTTCATCTATAAAAAGAGAAGCTAGCCTTTGGGCTGCTCCTCTCATCGACTTGTTTTGAGGCCTTTTGGTGTCATTTAGACGCAAATTTGCTAGAAGTACAACCAGCAAAAATCCTAAATAGGGAAACCTTAGCCAGCCCAGCTGACTTGGCAAAGTCCATGAAAAAATGCCTAAGCTACTAAAACTCGTCACTACAGCAATCGATATTTTTCCTATCGTAATCAAATACTATCGTTTGAACACAAGAGATTGTTTTGATATCGATCGGGTGATGTCCTCGCACTTCTTCCAGAGAATATGGCGTAAAATCCAGTAACCAAAACCCAGTAGAGACAGCGATAAGATTAGAGCGTTTGATATTAGGTCTGAAATTAGCATAGGAAGCCACCTCACTTTCTAGGGATATTCTACTATGAAAGAGTTTTTTTGCAAGTTTTTTCCTGATAAATCTAGTCCAAAGATGCAACCAACAACTCCGCCACTGCTCATTCAGAAACCAATCACCTCATTTTTGGTCGCATATTTGCCACGTTAATCAAAAACCTCCCAAAGTTATTGAGAGGGTGAGATGCTTACAAATGAGCTTTAATAAATCGGTCAATACTGTCATTCATGACGCGAAGTGCCTCATTTTCCACTGGATAGTGACTGCCGTTTGGCAAATGAACGACTTCAACAGGAGCTTTAGAAATGTGATCCAAAACAGGACGACTTAATTCATAAGGTGTCCACTTGTCTGCATCAGGCTGAGTGAGCAAAATAGGCGCAATATCAAAATCCTGCGGACTGATCTTGGGCACATAATTCATGTAGGATTGTAGGAAGTTGATAGAGGCTAAGTTGCCCGCTGAGGTTTTGTCTTGCAAAAAGATTGCCAGTAATTCTTTGTCGTTGACAAGAGCAGACATTTTAGAAACCAAGGTCATCGGTAACTGCGTACTGCCTAATCCTATAGCCTTACCTAGAGTTATGGCAGGTACCCCAATGCGTCCGGTCAAGATATGACTGGTTGCCTTGTCTCTAACCAGCTGAGATTTCTGTTCTAAAAAGGTCATGCCGATTATACCTCTGACCTCTGGATTGCGAACAGCAACATGATAAGTTTCCATACCACCTGCACTCAGACCGTAAAGGAATATTGGACGATTGTCACGCGCCAGTTCCTTATCAATTAAAGCAGCCCCAATTTCCACTCAGTCATCATAGGTAATTTTGTTGCGATTGCGCACCTCTGTGACACCGTAAGTCGGCATATCAATCATAATGGTTTCGTAACCGTTCTTAGCTTGTGGGCCACCCAAAATCATTGAAATCTGTCTCCCATTGGTACCTACGCCGTGAAAGGCAATAATCTTAGCAGGGGCTTCTGGATTTCTAAACGTGTCCAAATGCAGGCGATGCCCCTTATAGTCCCACCATTCTTCCGCTGGCTGATAGGTATCTGTAAACTGGTAATCTGCTGGTATCTTCTTCATGATTTCTTTCCAAGTTGTTTGCGTTTGGTATGTCATACTATTTTCCACTTTTTCGTTTTTTTCTAAATTGTCAAATTATGCTAGACTTTTTCAAGAAACCCAGAAAAACTTTGTAGGATGTTTGATAATTCAAAGACTTTCTAGGAATCTTATTCCTCTCATCAGCTATAGCTGATAAAAACTGCTGAGAAATATCGGTAAAGTCCATCTGTTTAGGCAATCCGCTTCGTCTTAGTAAGCCATTTGAGTGTTCATTGAGACCTCGTTGTCCAGGACAACCTGGATCGGCAAAGAAAATATCGATGTCATGTGCATTCGAAATAGACTTCCAATTGGAAAACTCTTTCCCACAATCAAAAGTAATCGACTTAAAGAGATGCCTGGGGAATTGAGATAGCCATTAATTGATGGCAACCTCAATATCACTTGCTTTTCGTCCCTTAGTTTTCAGTGTAATGATTGCTTTTGAAAGTCGTTCTACTAAGGTAATGACCGCACTTTTGTGTTTCTCGCCAACCATTGTATCTCCTTCTAGGTGTCCGAACTCTGTATGAAAATCAGGATAGAGTTCAGCTCTTTCCCGTAAATCTCTGCGAAAGGCTTGTTTTCCTCTTTTTTCGCTATGATCATTTAGTTTTCGTTTTTCTTTCCAAGGGAGGTCTTCCTTCTTGAAAACACCACGGTCTGCTAGCCGATAGAGAGTTCTCATAGAACAAGAAATCCTATCTGGATAAGTTCCTTTAATGACATCAAGGCTCCAGCTTTGATCTAAATGAGTTTGAATAAAGTCTTTTTCTGCTTGCGACAGACTTATTTTCCTCCGACCGCAGCGCTTCTTATTGGCTTTATAGTGTTCGTAATAGTCATAGGCAGAATGTCCGTCTTTGAGAAAGTTGATAACATGATAGACGGTCTGCTTTGATCTTCCAAGAGCCTTCATAATATCTGTAACTTTTGTACCTTCTTGGTAATAAGCTTCTATCATTACGAGTTCATTTGTGGTTCATGGGTATAGGTCATTTATGTTAGTTCCTTTCAGACAAATGTGGTAGTTTATCTGAGCCTAATATAGATGGCTTTTTCTGTCTTGCTTAATTTTACAAATTGAGATACCATAAATATTCAAAATGCAAAGAGTATCTTGCTTTAAAAAAAAAAAAAAAGCATTTTGGTGCCTAAAAAATAAAATACCCTACCTCTGCACATAAACATGCAAAAATAGAGTATTATTTTTATTCCACTTCAACAATCCAGCCTGCAGGTGCTTCAACGTCACCGAATTGGATTCCTGTTAATTCTTCATAGAGCTTACGAGTAACAGGTCCTACCTCAGTCTCACTGTAGAAGACATGGAATTTATCGCCATGCTGCACTCCGCCGATTGGAGAGATAACGGCTGCTGTTCCGCAGGCTCCTGCTTCGACAAACTGGTCTAATTCTTCGACAAGGACTTCACGCTCCACAGCCTTCATACCCAGACGATGCTCTGCCAAGTACAAAAGAGAATACTTGGTAATAGAGGGCAAAATTGACGGTGAAATTGGCGTAACAAACTCGTTGTCAGCTGTAATCCCAAAAAAGTTTGCTGAGCCGACTTCTTCAATCTTGGTGTGGGTAGCTGGGTCCAGATAAATCACATCTGAGAAGCCCTGCTTTTTAGCATATTGGCCCGGCAAGAGCGATGCTGCGTAGTTTCCACCGACCTTGGCTGCTCCAGTTCCGTTAGGTGCTGCACGGTCATACTTATCTTGGATGAGGAAGTTGGTCGGAGCCAAACCGCCTTTGAAATAGTTACCAACTGGCATGGCAAAAACGGTGAAAATGTACTCCTCAGCAGGTTTTACGCCAATGATGTCACCGACACCAATGAGGAGCGGGCGAAGATAGAGGGTGCCACCAGTTCCATAGGGAGGAACGTAGTCTGCGTTGGCTTTGACCACTTCTTTGCAAGCCTTGATGAAGAGCTCCGTCGGAACAGGCTCCATGAGCAAGCGGTCTGCTGTTCGTTGCAGGCGCTCAGCGTTTTGGTCTGGACGAAAGAGCTGGAGTTTTCCCTCCTTGGTGCGATAAGCTTTTAGCCCTTCAAAAGCTTGTTGGCCGTAATGGAGGGCTGGAGAACTTTCTGAAATGTGCAAATTTGCATCATCTGTCAACTCTCCCTCGCTCCATTGGCCATCTTTAAAATGCGCAATAAAACGGTAGGGTAATTTCATATAGGAAAAGCCTAGATTTTCCCAATCAAGATTTACAGTCATAGTGTTCACTCCTTGTTAGAAGCTGGATTTACAGCTCAACGCCTCTAACGAAGGTTGGTTTTCTGCCACTCAGCCTTCGTTTTCTTGAGACACGGTCAAAGTTCCAGCAAAATTACTGGATACAGCTCCTTATTTTTTACTATTCTACTACTTTTGATGATGAATTTCAAGAAAAATTCAGAAAATTTTGTCAATCTAATAAAAAAGAAAAGGAACAAGGATTGTCCCTAATCTTCTGGTGATACTTCTGCTTTGATTTTCTGGAAAATATCTTCCTCTTCTGCCGTCATGTCATATTTCTCTAACAAGTCAGGACGACGCTCATAAGTCTTGCGTAGGCTTTGCTCCAAGCGCCATTTCCGGATATTTTCATGGTGACCACTCATAAGCACATCTGGGACGACCATGCCACGGTATTCATAAGGGCGCGTGTACTGGGGGTATTCCAACAAACCAGATGAAAAACTGTCATCCGTGTGGCTAGCTTCCTTGCCAATCACCTCTGGAATCAAGCGCACCGTCGCATCAATCATGGTCATGGCAGCCAGCTCGCCACCAGTCAATACATAATCACCAAGAGAAATCTCGTCTGTCACCAAGGTCTTAATCCGCTCATCGTAGCCTTCATAGTGACCACAGATGAAAATCAACTGCTCCTCCTGAGCCAATTCCTCAGCGTAAGCTTGATTAAAAGTCCGACCGGCTGGGTCCAGCAAAATCACGCGCGGATTGGTTTGGTGAATGGCATCCATAGTGTCAAAAATCGGTTGAGCCCGCAAGAGCATACCTTGACCACCACCGTAGGGCTCATCATCCACATGGCGTGACTTCTCTGCCTTTTCACGGAAATTATGATAATTGATTTCAAGCAACCCCTTGTCCCGCGCCTTGCCGACAATAGAATGTTCCAAGGGCGCAAACATTTCTGGAAAGAGAGTCAAAATATCAATCTTCATCATCCAGCCCCTCGAGCAATTCTACATCGACGCGCTTGTTTTCAATGTCAATATTAAGAACAACTGGCGGAATATAGGGCAAAAGCAAATCTTTCTTGCCTTTTCGTTTGACCACCCAAACATCATTGGCACCCGGTTGCAGGATTTCCTTGATTTGTCCGATGAACTGGTCATTTTCATAGACATCCAGCCCGATGATTTCATGGTAGTAAAACTCACCTTCCTCCAAGTCTGTCAGATTTTCCTCCGCAATCTTGAGGCTAAAGCCCTTGTATTTCTCAATGTCGTTGATATGATAGAGCCCTTTGAACTTGATAATATCGAAGTTCTTGGCCTTGCGGTGGGAGGCAATTTCCACTTCCATGACAAACTGATCCTTGTCATCAAAAAGCGCCAAGACTGCGCCTTTTTTAAAACGTTCCTCAGCGAAGTCCGTCACAGACAGGACACGCATTTCTCCTTGCAAGCCTTGGGTATTGACAATTTTTCCTACGTTAAAATAATTCATGTGTTCTCCGTTTGTTTTTCTATTCATCTATTTTAACATGAGAGCAGAGATTTCTCAAGGGATTGAAAAAGCCGGCTAGCGCCGACTTATCTTGGGAGAATCTCCTTGATATCTTTCTTGGTTTTGACCGTTTTTTCATAGGGCAATTCCAGATAGGTTGCTCCTTTGGATTTGTGAGGTAGGCGTTCTTTCCGCTGGGCAAAAATTCTAAAAAGTAGAACTTATCTACCTGCGGGGGCGTCCTGCTTGCTAGGATTATCAAAGAAATAGGGGCGAATATATGTCACATCTGAATGAAGACGCGCAGCGTCCTTTCCTTCTAGAACAGCAATTTGCTGAAAGTCTGCGTTTTAGATAACAATTCTGTCCGCCTCCGGAAGGTCGATGCTTGTCTTTCGAAAGCCTAGATAGACAGCTAGGATGATGAGCGATAGGATTGTTAAAACCAGTTGAGATTTTTTCATGTACTCATACTCCCTGTTATTTCAAGTATTAGCATAACAAATCTAGCCAATTTCGGAAAATATCACTGTGAAAACCTTACTGACTGCTGCTAAACTGGCTTTGATAGAGATTATAGTAGAATCCTTCCTGGGCTAGCAGGCTTTCATGATTGCCCTGTTCAATGATTTGGCCGTCTTTGAGGACCAGAATCTTATCCGCCTCTTGAATGGTTGACAGACGATGGGCGATGACAAAGCTGGTTCTGCCCTGCATGAGCCGTTTCATAGCCTTCTGAATCAGCAATTCCAAGCGGGTATCAACGGATGAGGTCGCCTCATCAAGAATGAGAATGGAGGGATCAGCTAGCAAGGCACGCGCAATGGTCAAAAGCTGTTTTTGCCCCTGCGAAATATTGCTGGATTCCTGGTTCATCTCCATATTGTAACCACCAGGTAGGGTACGGATAAAGTGGTCCACATTGGCAATCTTGGCTGCCTCAACAATTTCCTCATCAGTGGCATCCAGGCGACCAAAACGAAGGTTTTCCTTGATAGTTCCTTCATAAAGCCAGGCATCCTGCAGAACCATACCAAATTGACTACGGTAGGACTGGCGTGATAATTGACGAATATCGTGACCGTCGACCTTAATGGCTCCAGATGTTACATCGTAAAATCGCATCAGCAGGTTAATGAGTGTAGTTTTTCCGGCACCCGTTGGTCCAACGATGGCCACCATTTCACCTGGCTTGACTTCCAGATTGAAATTGCGAATGAGAGGCTTGTCCTCAGAATAGCCAAATTCAACATTTTCAAAGCTGACTTGGCCGGTCAGATTGTCTGTCAAGGCTTGCTCATTGGCGTTGACCTCATCCACCTCATCTAGGACTGAAAAAATGCGCTCCAGGGAAGATTTAGCAGACTGCAACTGGGGAGCTAGCTGGGTAAGGGTTTGCACCGGCTGAGAAATTTGGAAGACATATTGGACGAAGGCCTGCAAATTACCAACTGTCAGACGCCCTGCCAAAACCTGGAGACCAGCCAAGAGGGCAATGATAACATAGGTCAGGTTTGACAAGCCCTGAACCACCGGCATCATCATGCCAGAGGTAAAGCTAGCCTTGAAACCAACCTCCTGCAGGTCCGTTGTAATTTGGCGAAATTCAAGTTTAGACTGCTCTTCCCGTCCGTAGAGTTTCAAAACATGGAAACCGGTCAGATTTTCCTGAATAAAGCCGTTGAGGCGACCCAGGATAGCAGCCTGTTCCTTGAAATAAGGCTGGGAGCGCTTGATGATATAGCTGGAACTAAAGTAAGTCAGGGGTACCAAGAGCAGAACGACCAAGGCCAGGGAAACATTGAGGTAGAAGGTCATGCCAATCGCAAAGGTCAAAATCAAGGCCGCATTGACAATTTGCAGGAAACTCTGCTGTAGGGCATTGGAAACCGTCTCAACGTCATTGGTAAAGCGGCCCAGGAGGTCACCATACTGCTCCTTGTCAAAATAGGAAACCGGGATTCGATTGATTTTTTGGCTCAAGTCCTGGCGCATATCACGGACAGCATGTTGAACACCCTTGGTCATGAAATAGTTAGAAAAATAAGCTCCAACTTCGTACATGAGGGCACGGAAGGCGTAAATTGCTAGGAGGGTTGCGACATAAGGCACGTTGATACCGGCTCCTTCAACACCCTTGGCCATATCCAATAAGTTTGCTGTCAGCTCGGTGATAACCATACCCAGCACCAGGGGCTCTAAGGTATTCATAATGGCACTGAGAATCTTCATAAGGATGGCAATAATGATAGAGCTTTTGTAGGTCCGCAAATAGGTCCAAACACGCTTAAAAACATTTGTATTCTTCATATCACCCTCCTATTCTTCTTCTGTCAAGGACTGACGATTGAGTTGAGAATTGGCAATTTCACGGTAGAATTCATTGCTTTCCATTAACTCATCGTGCTTACCACGACCGACAATTTCCCCTTCGTTGAGGACAATAATCTGATCCGCATCCATAATGGTTCCCACACGCTGGGCAACGATAAGGACAGTCGCATTTTCCGTCACTTCCTTGAGGCGCTTGCGTAAAATCGCATCTGTCCGATAGTCCAAGGCAGAGAAGGAATCATCAAAGATATAGATTTCTGGTTCCTTGACAATGGCACGCGCGATAGACAGTCGCTGTTTTTGCCCGCCAGACAGATTGCTACCGCCTTCTGCCAAATGGGTCTCAAACCGGTCTTCCTTGCTTTCGATAAAATCCTTGGCCTGAGCCACATCAGCCGCCGCATCCAGCTCCGTCATGCTGGCATCCAGCTTTCCATACTTGAGGTTTTCGGCGATTGTTCCGGTAAATAGCAGAGCTTTCTGCGGAATAAAGCCAATCTTGCTGCGGAGGGCTTTCAAATTGTAGCGTCTGACATCCACACCATCTACCAAGATCCGGCCCAGGGTCACATCGAAAAATCGCGGAATGAGCTGGACCAGAGTAGACTTACCAGAACCCGTTGAGCCAATAAAGGCAATGGTCTGACCAGGTTCTGCCTTAAAGGAGATATTGTGGAGAACAGGCGACTCGGTCTCACCTGGATAGGCAAAGGTCACATTGTCAAATTCCAGGTAACCGCGGGTTTCTGTCTCTGTAATCCCGTCTTCATTTTTAGAAATTGAAATCGGCATATCCAGAACTTCCTGAATCCGCTTGGCTGAAACTGCCGTCCGGGGATACATGGTAAAGAGATTGGCAAAGAGCAAGAAGGAGAAAAGGGCATGAAAACCATACTCAATAAAGGCAACTAGGTCACCGATTTGCAAGCTACCTTCTCTGAGCGGAGCAAGGGCAAACCAGACAATGGCCACAATCATGGCAATAATGATTTGTACAAAAAGTGGCTCCGTCAAACCTGTCAAGATGAAGAGTTTCTTAGAAATGCCGGTGTAATCCTCATTGACCTGCTCAAATCGTTCTTCTTGAAATTCTTCGCGCGCAAAAGCCCGGATGACCCGCAACCCCATGAGATTTTCACGGACGTACTGGTTAATCGTGTCCAACTTTTGCTGCTGCATTTCAGACAAAGGACGGGTCTTGATGGCCACATAATAGACGACCCAGACCAAGAAAGGCATAGCCACTGCAACTGTCCAAGCTAGTCCAGGACTGGTCACCAGGGTCATGATGACCGAGGCAATCATCATCATAGGCGTGATAACACCCAGTCGCAGAACCTGCTCCGCAAACTGCATGAGGACAAAGGCATCATTGGTAATCCGTGTTACAAGAGAAGAAACACCAATCTGCTCGTATTCATGATGGGAATAATCTTGGATTTTTTCATACAAATCATTGCGGATATCCTTGACAATATTGGTCGTCAACTGTCCAGCAGCATAGGCCAAAAGGACACGACCGACAATGCCCAACACAACGATTATCAACATCATCCAAGCCCAAAAATAGACTTGGTCAGGATTATTTTGCGTGAGCCCCTGGTCAATCATCCGAGCCAAGAAGGTTGGCAAACCAAGGTTGACCGCTACGAACAAAATTCCGGCAAACAGATCTAATATCAACCATTTTGGATAGTGTTTCAGATAGTTCCAAATAAGTTTCATAATTCCCTTTCTAGTTTTTTATCTTGAAGTAAGTAAAAAGCCACCAAATGGTGACCCTCTTATTCTTTCTCGTCAATCACTAAACGAACTTTTTTACCACTTGTTGGGACAGAATAGACAATCGTACGAATTGCAGAAATCGTGCGTCCTTTTCTACCGATAACACGGCCAATATCCGATTGATCCAAATCCAAATGATATTCCAAAAATTCAGGTGTATCAACGATTTTAATCGTCAAGCTGTCAGGCTGTGAAATCAAGGGTTTCACAATCGCAATAATGAGATTTTCAATCATGTCCATAAGTAGTCTCGCTTACTGTTCTTATTTAGAGAATTTTGATTCGTGGAATTTCTTCATAACGCCAGCGTTAGAAAGAAGGGCACGAACTGTGTCAGATGGTTGTGCACCTTTTGCCAACCACTCAAGTACACGCTCTTCTTTAAGAGTTACTGAGTTTTCAGCCAAAAGTGGGTTGTAAGTACCAACTGTTTCGATGAAACGACCATCGCGTGGAGCGCGTGAGTCTGCAACGTTAATACGGTAGAAAGGTTTCTTTTTAGAACCCATACGAGTCAAACGGATTTTTACTGCCATTTTTTATCTTCTCTTTTCTTATATGTTTTTTGGTTGGTGAAATAGCAGAGCTATTTAGCACATGTTCTATTATAACACACTTTCATCTGGTGTCAAGAAAAAAACTTGACACTTTTTAAAAATTTTATTGCTCAAGCAGATCTGCTAGTTCTCTCAGTTGACTTGCTAAATTCGAGCGGTCAAAAAGCAAATTATAGACTCCATCTTCACTCAATACACCGCAAGGAATACCATCAAAATAACCATTATTGGATAAATCAAGATCTTCCATATAGGTCTGGCTCTGATAATAATCTAGCAACCGTAAATAACTTGATTGTGCCTGATTGAGCTGGGTAACACTATCAGCAAGGGACTTGTTCATCTCCAGATGCATATTAAATATTTTTTCCATCTCCTCGACACGTTTACTAGCTTCCATACAATCCCCCATCAATGTGTTGCACCTCCAACGTTCTTCACATCCTCTTTGTCTTTAAATGCAACTATTGCTCCAATGGCTACTTCAACTCCTCTAACAATATCGGCTAGAGACATAGAGGCAAAGCCTGGTTTGTCAAGAACCTGTTCCGGCAGAAACGGAATATGAAGAAAACCAGCCTTAGTCTCTGGAAATTGTTTATCAGCTAAGTAAAGAGCTTGGTACATGAGATGGTTGCAGACAAAGGTCCCTGCGGTATTAGAAACAGAGGCTGGAAGACCTGCTGCACGAATGGCTTCAACCATTGCTTTGATGGGTAAGGTTGAAAAATAAGCAGGTTGCCCATCTTCACGAATCATAGTGTCAATTGGTTGTTGTCCTAAATTATCTGGAATGCGAGCATCGTCTTGGTTAATGGCAACACGCTCAGGTGTTAATTCCGTCCTTCCACCAGCCTGTCCAATACATAGCACAATATCTGGTGCATACTTAACCATGGCTTCTTCAAGAACACTTGCAGCTTGATAAAAAACAGTTGGAATCTCCTCAAGAAAAATCTCTGCGCCTGCAATCTGCTTTGGTAATGATTTAATGACCTCCAGTGCTGGATTGATAGACTCACCTCCAAATGGATCAAAACCAGTTACTAATATTTTCATTCTGTTCTCACTCCTTCAAACGAATTTCTCCATAATGAAATTTTTGACTAGGGCGAACATGGCGCATGAAACCAAATCGCTCAAAGACCGCATCACGAAAATGAGCTTTCAAGATAATCTTTTCCTTAGCCACCCGCTTGGCCTGAGCCAACAAATCCCCTGACAAGGGGGCAGCATTTGCTAGCCCTGCTAATCCGGACAAATTCTGCGATTCCTTAATCTCCTTCGAAAACATAGGGTCAAAATAAATCACATCAACCGACTTATCTGCCTGATTTTTCAAATAGGGCAAACTGTCTGTCCAGATGGCCTCAATGGACCGCATGGCCTGGTTGATATTTTCCTTGCCACTGTCAAAGGTTTGCAGACCACGGCTCACTAAAAAATACGTCAACTGCGAACTCTCCAATGCCCTCACCTGGTGTCCTCGGCTTGCCATGACAATACTGTCTGAAGCCAGACCCATGGTACAATCTAAAATAGTCTTTGGCTTGTCTCCAATCAATTCTAGGAGAGGGTCACGTCCAGCTTTGATACGAAGCATAGCAGTATCTGGGTGAAAAAAGAGGGATTGCCCACCCACTTGTTCCAAAACCAGCCGGTCTTTGTAAACTACCAAAACCCGGTCCATATCCGTAAAAAAACGGCTCAAGGCTTGCTTATTACGCGGCAGATAAATAGCAGGTAATTCTTTGGCAATGGACTCTGCAAGAGAAACTAGCTGACTATCCATCCCCAAACTCGTTGTCACAATCAGATTCATACTTTTCATTATACCAAAGAAACGACTAAAGTAATCCCTAGCCGTTTCATACTATTCAAAATTATCTTATCGTTTGTAGGCGCTTTGGTGTGCAACAGACTTCCGCCACTGATAGATTTTATTGTTCATCAAATCTCAGCAGTCCAGTTTATCCAATTTTGACAATGGTTCTACCCAAATGCCGCCCTTCTTTCAAAAGAGTCATGGTCTCAGGCAGTTCTTCCAAGCTGATTTCATCATAGGCCAGCTGGTCTACAATCTTCCATTCCTTGGCGAATTTTTCCCAGACTGCTGTCCGTTTTTCATGGCTAATTTGGACAGAATCAATTCCCAAAGCCTGTACACCACGGAGAATAAATGGCAGAACATTGGTCATCATCTTGACACCTCCGGCATTTCCACAAAGCGAAACAGCACCGTCATAGTCAATCTGTGGAATCAGATGAGCGACCACATCACCACCTACTGTATCCAGCACATAATTGTAAATCCCTTTGAGCAGGAGTGGATTCTCCTTGATAAAGACTTGATCTGGCTTGATAATCTTGCTAGCACCCAGCCGGCAAACCAGCTCATCCTGATTGTCCTTTCGGGTCAGAGCGCTAATGTGCTCATAGCCCTGAGATTTGAGAATGGCAAGCCCAACCGAGCCTACGCCACCACTAGCGCCTGTCACGAGAATCTGTGGTTGCTTGTCCACTGTCATTCCAGCCTTCTCAAGCGCCAAGACAGACAAACCAGCTGTGAGTCCCGCCGTTCCAAGGATCATGGCATCTTTCATTGTCAACCCTTCTGGCAATGGCACAACCCAATCTTTGGGAACGCGGGCATATTCAGAGAATCCGCCTGTATGGGACATGCCCATTTCATAGCCGGTCACCAGCACTTCCTGACCAAGAGTAAATTCATCTGTCTCCGAAGAAACGACAGTACCAGCCAAGTCTATACCTGGAATCATGGGATAATTCCGGATGACACCGGAATTTTTCTGCACAGCCAGCATGTCCTTGTAGTTGACCGAACTGTAGGCAACTTTGATAAGGACTTGACCTTCATGCAAATCATCCACTGTAATGGTTTTTGGAGCAAATACAATCTCGTCGCCTACTTGCTCAACAACCATAGCCTTAAATTCTCTATTCATTTGATAACCTCCGATTTTGATATAGGATAGAGTCAGCTTCCCAACCTCTCTACCTTACCTCCTCTCCGTTTTCTATCTGTTATTATAATAAAACATTTCAGAGAATTCGTCCAGCTAAAACCGATTTAAAAATAAAATTTTAGTCTGGATTTTCAAAAAAGATAAGAGGAAATAAAAAATCCCTAAGGCACGAACTTAGGGAATGACTAGTTATAAAATCCAGATTATCAAAAAGGATGGATTTCATTTATTCTAGCATATTATGTCATAAATTACCAATAGTTTTTAGTTACATGAACCTATAGCTATAAACTATAACTACTTTTAACGTACTTGCTCAAATCGCAAATGAACGACAATCTTATCCGCGTAGCCATTGCGTTCCAAATCACGCTGCAGGCGATAAGAAATATAATGCTCTGCGATTGAGATATAGCCGGCATCCAGCAAACGGTGCTCCACCTGGGATTGTACCATGCTGATGGTTGGGCGTTCTGTATGAGCCTCTTCCAAGTCAAGTACGACCTTCTTAGTCACCTGGGCAAGGTTTTTCCGCCAGGTATCATCAATCACATAAACTGTCTGCGCAGCCTTTAAAATGGCTTGATAAATCTTTTCTGGGTCAAATTCAACAATCTCTCCACTACGTTTAATGACTTGCATATTAAGCTCCTTTCTGGTTTTCAGTAAACCCTTTCATACTCCTATTATCTAGGTTTTTCATGGTTTTGTCAAGTTATAATTTTCATTCTATGATATAATATACTTAAAATTCTGAAAATAAAGGAGAATTCTATGTCACAAGCAATGCCAAAACGCCATGAAATTGACGTGCAACTCACCTGGGATACCAACCTGATTTTCCCAGACAACCAGGCCTACAAGGATGCCCTTGCTAGCTACAAGGAACAAGTTGAGAAATTTGAGAAAACCTATAAAGGTCAATTGACCGAAAAAGCAAGTATTGTCGCTGCACTGAAAGAATACGAAGACCTGTCTATCCTCCTCAGCAAGCTGGACCACTATTCCTTCTTGCCACTTGAAGTCGACAAGATGAATACAGAATTGGCTAGCCTCGCCAATGAATACGAATTAGTGCGTGCCTTTGCCATTCCAAAATTGTCCTTCCTGGACACCGAACTGGGCTTACTTGACGAGGCAGTCTTGAACAACTTGATTGCTGAACAGCCACAATGGAAGGCGTTTTTCGAGGCAATCATTCGCCAAAAACCTCACCAACTCAACCCTCTTCAAGAAGAACTCTTGGCCAATTTTGCACCAACCTTTGGCCAACCTTACAACAACTACGGGGTTACCAAGTTTGAGGATATGACCTTTGACAGCTTTGAAGCAAATGGCCAAACCTACGGAAACAGCTATGTTTTGTTTGAAAATGACTACGAAATCAGTCACGACACCGAAATTCGTCGTAATTCCGCTGCTGGTTTCTACAATACCTTGAAAAAATACAAGAACACAACAGCTGCAACCTATCTATCACACATTAAAAATGAGCAGATTGAGGCGCGCCTCCGCGGTTTTGACACGACCATTGACTACCTTCTCCACCACCAAAATGTTTCCCGCGACCTCTTCGACCGTCAGATTGACGTCATCATGAAAGAATTGGCACCGCACATGCGTCGCTATGTCAAGCTGGTTGCCAAGGCTCATGGCTTGGAGAAAATTACCCACGCCGACCTGAAAATCAGCCTACCGTCCGAATTTAACCAACGCATTACGCCAGAAGAGTCTAAACAATTCTTGATTGACTGTTTGGGCATCCTTGGCGACGATTATGTCAAGATGATTGAACGTTCCTTCGATGAGCGCTGGATTGACTTTGCGCAAAATGAGGGCAAGGCAACTGGTGGTTTCTGTGCGACTCTCTATGACGGACCGTCTTATATCCTGCTTTCTTGGACTGGTCTCATGAATGAAGTCCTGGTATTAGCTCACGAACTGGGGCATGCAGGGCATTTCCAATTGGCTAAGAAACAAAGCATTCTCAGCTATGACCCATCGCTCTATTTTATCGAGGCACCATCAACTGCCAACGAAGTTTTGACTTGTAATACCCTCTTGAAAAACAACCAAGACCCTGGTTTCCAGGCTTACCTGATTAGCGAGTTAATCAGTCGTACTTACTTCCACAATATGGTCACTCACCTGCTTGAGGCAGCCTTCCAGCGTGAGGTTTACACTCGTCTGGACAATGACGAATACCTCAACGGCGACATTCTCTGCCAAATCAAGCTGGATGTCATCAAAGAATTCTGGGGTGAAGACTTTGAAATCGGCGACGATGCTGGTCTTATCTGGATGCGCCAGCCTCACTACTACATTGGCCTCTATCCATACACCTACTCAGCTGGCTTGACCATCGGTACGGCTATGGCTAAGCAATTGGAAGAAAATCCAGAAGAAGTCGTTGAAAAATGGTTGGAAACCCTGTCACTGGGCGCTAGCCTGTCTGCCCAAGACCTGGCTAAACACGCAGGCGTTGATGTATCAACAGACCAACCACTTAAAGAAACAATCGCTTACGTTGGTTCCTTGGTCGACAAGTTGGAATCATTGGTCTAATAGCAAAAAAGACTTGAACACAAGAGTTCAGGTCTTTATTTTGTCTGATACCAGTTGATGATGCGGTCAATTTCATCAATCGTTAAAAAGTGGCCCTTGTCAAAAATGGCTAATTGAAGTTTGGGAAAGGCAGTTTCCTGCCAATTTTGGTAGAGTTCTTGAACTGCGACTGGGGCAACCAACTGGTCCTGCAAGCCAACTGTCACAAGAATGTCCGCTCGGCTATTTTCCAAAGGCACTGAAAAATCAAGAGCTGATGGATGGAGCAAAAGATAGCAGTCAGCCAAATCAGCCCGCTTGGTCAGGAGCCCTGCTATAAAATTAGCCCCATTTGAAAAGCCGACAAAGATAATTTGCTGGTAATCTGCTACTGCAATTTGTGGCCACTGGTCTATAAAATCGGTCAAACGTTGCTCAAAATCAAGCAAATCCAGCTGCCCGTCAACCAGCGGAGCAAAAAAGCGACGGGATTTCCCCTGACCAACATTACCCCGAAAAGATAGTACAGCTGCTTCAGGATCCAATTTTTCCCTCAGAAAGAGCATGGACTGCTCATCGCCACCTGTTCCGTGAAAAAAGACCAGGAGACAGGGCGCATTTCCCTCCACAAAATGATAGTTCATGACTGTCTCCTAATAACGATTTCTCAGAACTTCTTCAATCTCAGCCCGGTCCTCCTCAAAGAAGCTTGGCAAGAAGAGTTCAACATCATCGAGTTTATCTTGTTGCTCAGCTTTCTTGGCCTCGTGCAGACCTTCCATTGTCGCCACTTCAAACATAAGGTAGTTCGGCGCGCGGAAATAGAGGGAGTTCATAAAGTCCCGATTGATAATGCCTGAGTGCGGACGGTTGAGCAGGTCAAGTGTATGAACCATATCCTCTAAATCTAATGTATCCAAGACACCAAAGGCTACGTGGTTAATGGCACCAACCCCAATGACGGAGATTTTTGAAATCTGATCGACGAAAACCTGCACGCGATGCTGGAAATCATTGTCGAATTTGAGCGAAATGACCTGCTGTCCCTGATAATCAAAACGGCTTTCCTCTTCAAAACCAAATCTCTCTGTCAGCATGTCCAGCAGGGCTTTCTCCTCCCGCACCCGCATCTGAATCCCAGCAATTCCTAAAATCGCAACCGATTCAGGAATCTCGGCAGTCTCCATTGGATACATAGGACCAATAGTATCATGATAGGTCAAGGCCAAATCTTGCCCATCCTCATCTTGGAAATTGAGGATATGTCTGTCTCCCATCGCTTCTACTCCACCATGTTCGACCTCAAAATCCGTCAAACGTTGTGCCCAGAACTCCAGAGCTGCCTTATCCTTAACTAGAAAAATCGTTCTTTCTAGGCGATTGGTTCCCTTGCGTTCCATCTGGAAGTTTGGCATGTCAAAAATCGTGAATTCTGTACCGAAACGGCCATCTTCATCCCCGAAAAAGAGGTGATACATGGACGAATCATCCTGATTCACTGTTTTCAGGGTCAACTTCAAGCCAAGAATATGGTGATAAAAATGATAAGCCTGGTGGATGTTGCCCACCAAAGTCGAAATGTGATGAATACCTGCATTGTTCATGTAAACTACCTCGTTCCTGATTTGGTATTATTTTATCAATAATTAGTGATAGTGTAAAATATTTTGCTCACATTCTTGAAAGATCATATTGTCACGACAAGCATCATTCACTTTGAAAAGACTCTACACTTGGTTAAGCCTAGGACTTGCTGGGGTTCATTCACTATTATAAAAAGTCGGGACATTTCATCCCGACTTGAAACTTTGCTTTTAAAGGATAAATGATAGGATTAGACCGCCTAAAATTCCTCCGACCAGGGCTGCTAGGAGATTGGTTTTGGCTTTGCCAGCCTTACCACCACGCGCAACTGATGCGACAAATACACCGATACCCGCAGCAAGTCCCATATCAACCCAGGCAGAACCCGATTGGGTGATAAGCCCCACACCGTGGTTAATGGTCCAGGCCGTCCCGACAATCATTGACGCAGCGATCCAACCACCAATCGGACCAAATTTTTCAACCATCTGTCCCCAGGCCATCCGAATGATGAAGGGGAAGAGAAATGCACCAACTAAAGTAGCAATTGCTTGTTGAACTGTCATGTTGTACCCTCCTTAATCTTTTTCCATATCTTCTTCAATCTTGGCTGCAACCAGTCCAGCGATGGTTGCGCCGATGACAACCAAGACGATGGTCGGAAGTGATTCAACCACAGTACCAAATCCATTTATAAAGGCATCACGGAAAATACCACACAGACCGATTCCCAGCCCCATATCGACAAAAGCTGAGTCATCATCGTGTTTGATTAGCCCCAGATAATGGTTCATAAACCACATTGGACCGATGATAATAAAGGCAGCAAAGTAGCCTCCAATAATGCCGTAGGCATCCGCAAATGCCCCCCAGACACTCATAACAAGCATACCGGCAATCATATAGCCGATGGTAGAACGTAAAAATTTCATAAAGCCTCCTTGGGTTCTTTTCTATTGTTCAGCTTGGTAAGCCTTTTCATAAATTGTATTACACCTTCTTCAGATAGGTCAAATCGTTTTTATTTAGAGTTTCCATAAGCAGAGCTTCTTGACCAGCAGCCTCTTCTTCTGACCAATTGTAATAAGCCGCCATTTCCTTGATGATTTCAGGTGCTACTGCATCCAATTGTTCTCGCATGAAGAGCATGTAGTTGGTCCGACGGAGCAGGTAGTCTACTGGCGTCAGCGTCATTTCTTCCCGCATGGCATAATGCAGAGACAGTAAATCCCGTTGATTAAGGCCAGATACAGCCTCTACTTTATGGTTCAAGGCAAATACTTTTGGCGCATTTGAACCGTACAAGTTAGCAAGGTAGAGGGCATCCTCGTAATCCAAACCTTTTTTCACACCTAATTGAGCCAAGTGTTCGATTTCTTCTGCTACATTAGCTGGGTTCAATTCACCACCAGATACAGGATAGGTCTTAGAATTGATGAGTTTAAAGCTACGACCATGCTCTTCTTTGAGGATATCTGCTACTTTTTCTAAAGCACCTTCTGCCATCTTACGGAAATCGGTAATTTTACCACCTGCAAGTGTCAGCAAACCATTGTCATCACGGTCAAGGGCAGATCCACGCGATACAGCAGACGGATCCAAGTGTTTTTCAGAAACGCTACCTTCCAGATGGGTCAAATCGTGTTCCACATCATCACGGGTCTTTTCATTGTTCAAGTAACCTTTGACTGTTTCAATTAAGCTGTTGAAACTATCGTCGCTGAGTTTTCCATTGTTCCCACCGTTGTAGTCAGAAGCACCATTTCCAGACAAGAGTGGACGAAGACCTGCCCAGCCACTTTCAATATCATCCAGGGTCAAGTTTGCTTCTGGGAAACGATTGTTAACGATATCCAATAGATAATCGACATCTTCTTGAGTGACCGTTGGGTTTGCCAAATCGCCTGTATAGTCCGTATCTGTCGTACCAAAATAGGTTTTGTTTTCACGAGGAAGGACAAAGACCATACGGCCGTCAGCGTGACCAGTGTCGAAATAGGTTGGCTGAGGGACAGACAAGCGAGAGCTATCGACAACTAGGTGCACACCCTTGGTTGGACGCATTTGGAGAACACCTGAGCCTTCTCCTCCAAGATTACGCACTTCGTCACTCCATGGTCCTGTTGTATTGATGACCAAACGCGCACGGATTTCAAAGGTGCTGTCTGTCAGCAAATCACGAGCGACGATTCCGACAACTTTTCCAGCCTCATCCTTGATAAATTTTTCCGCTTTGACACGGCTGGCAATCAAGGCACCGTCTTTGGCTGCACGTTTGATATTTTCAATTACCAAGCGGGCATCGTTATTACGGAAGTCCAGATAAACTCCACCACCAAGCAAGCCTTCTTTTTTCAGGTGAGGTGCCCGCTCTAAGACTTCTTCTCTCGTCAACACCTTATTGGCAAGGTCTGTATTGTTGACGCCAGCCAAGAGGTCATAGAGATCCATAGCCACTTTCAAGCGGAAGAGGCTAAAGGTAGATCCTTCTTCATCATAGACAGGTAAGAGCATTGGATCTGGTTTTGGAATGTGAGGAGCGATGTTTTGTACAACCGCACGTTCTGAAACTGTATCAGAAACTACCTCTACATCAAACTGTTTGAGGTAACGTAGTCCACCGTGAACCAATTTGGTTGAACGACTTGAAGTTCCTTCAGCAAAGTCCTGCATTTCAATCAAGCCAGTTTCCATACCACTAGCAGCGGCTTGGAGAGCAACTCCAGCCCCCGTAATACCACCACCGATAACCAGAAGATCCAACTGTCTATCCTGCATTTTTTCTATCGCTAAGCGACGCGTTTCTATTGAAAATTCCATGTTTTCACACTTTCTAACTTTTTACTCTTCGTCCAATTGTGCAAATAATTGCGTTGCAGCAACAGCTTTTTTCCAACCCTTGTAGAGCTGTTCTTTACGGGCTTCATTCATAGCTGGCTGGAAGGATTGTCCAACTGCGTTCAATTCTTTCAATTCATCCAAATCTTTCCAGAAACCAACTGCAAGACCTGCTAGGAAGGCTGCGCCAAGTGCAGTTGTTTCCAAGTTTTTAGCACGGGCAATCTCGATACCGAGAATATCTGCCTGGAACTGCATGAGTAGGCTATTCATAGCAGCACCACCGTCTACTTTCAAGACAGAAATATCAATTCCTGTATCCAATTGCATGGTATCAATAACATCACGAACTTGATAGGCAATAGATTGTAGAGTAGCTTTCACAAAATCTTCCTTGCTTGTACCACGAGTTAAGCCAAAGACAGATCCACGCGCATCTGAATTCCAATATGGAGCTCCTAGTCCCGTAAAGGCTGGTACAACATAGACCTCATCGTTGCTAGTAGACTTACGAGCAAGTTCTTCAGACTCAGGCGATGTTTCCACCATTCGCATACTATCACGCAGCCATTGAACTGCAGAACCAGCGATAAAGATTGAACCTTCTAGTGCATAGTAAACTTTTCCGTTAATGCCATAACCGATAGTGGTGAGAAGACTATTCTCAGATAGCTGCATTTCCTCACCAGTGTTCATAACGATGAAGGAACCTGTTCCATAGGTATTTTTCACCATACCTGGCTCAAATGCCAATTGTCCAAATAGGGCTGCTTGTTGGTCACCTGCCATACCAGAAATAGGAACTTCTGCACCGTAGAAGTGGAATGGCGCTGTTGTTCCGTAGATTTCTGAATTGGAACGAACTTCTGGCAACATAGCTTTTGGAATATTGAGGAGCTCAAGGATTTCATCATCCCACTTGAGTTCCTTGATATTGTAAAGCATGGTGCGGGCAGCGTTTGAGTAATCTGTTACATGGCACTTACCATTGGTCAATTTCCAAACCAACCAAGTATCGATAGTTCCAAAGAGAATTTCACCTTTTTCAGCACGTTCTTGTGCACCTGGAACTTGGTCCAAAATCCACCGAACTTTTGTTGCTGAGAAATAGGCATCTACTACAAGACCAGTCTTTTTATGAATCAAATCCGCATGTCCATCCACTTTTAACTGATCAGCAATATGTGATGTTTGACGAGATTGCCAGACAATGGCATTGTAGATTGGAAGTCCTGTTTCTTTGTCCCAAACAACTGTCGTTTCACGTTGGTTAGTGATACCAATCCCTTCAATCTGGTCTGGACGAACGCCACTTTCAATAAAGGATCCCGCAATGACAGACTGGACGGAATTCCAAATTTCATTGGCATTGTGTTCTACCCAACCTGGTTTAGGGAAAATTTGCGTGAATTCTTTTTGGTAACTACCCACTTTTTCGCCTTTTTTGTTAAAGATGATGGCGCGTGAGCTTGTTGTACCTTGGTCGATGGCCATAATGTATTTTTCTGCAGACATTTCCTGTCCTCCTTGTAGGTTTATCTTATTTTTGAAAGCGTTTCCGACTTCCTTGTGATTTTATTGTAATCCATTTTTCGAAAATAATCTTATCAATTTTTTTACTATTTCAAAAAAAACTGATAAAGTTATCGTCTTTTAGGAGCAAAAGAAAAACTTCCTAGATAACTAGAAAGCTTTTCACCGCCGTTCAATCCGAAACTGCTTTCGTTCGACCAAGCGTTTTGACTGCTCTAACTTGCGCTGATGAATTATCTGAATAAGGCCCTTTACATCCTTCAACTCCTGAGTAGTTGGTAGACCATAGATATGATAAGATGGGTCTTGCTGCCAAGGATAATCATGGCAAATAACCAGATCATAGGATTGGTCTGATTGGATAGGTTCGATTTGAATGGACCGATTACGTTCTAAGGACTGACGAAGGACTTGTAAAATGGGAGAACTAATGACAGACGGATAACTGGATGCCCACCCAATTTTTACCATGGTTGGCTCCACCTGCATAAAATAAGAAAATAATTGTGTCAAGGATAGCAAATGGCAGGTAGCCAGCCCTTTCCTTCTTCCAAAAATCTCCTCAGATACATGATGCAAGATACTAGAAGCAGCCTCTTGCATGAAGGGAGCATAGCTATCCAACTCATCAAAGCCACTATCGATGCAGGAAGTGAAAAAATAGAGCTGACTAAAAACCTGATTGAGATGATATAGTTCACCTTCTTCCACTGTCAAATCTGTCTGCAAGAGAATTTTTACACGTTGAAAGGCCCAACTAGTTGCTTCCATAATGGGTCCACCGAATCCCAAGACCTGTTCTAATTGATGGGCTGCCACTATCCCTTGACTAAACAAGAATGCAAAAACCGACATGGTATCACCCTCTTGAAAGGAGGCCGATGCTTGCTGGCGTAAGGTTAAAAAGAGCTGACGTAGGTGACGGTAAAATTTATGTTGCTCATAGGGGGCCATTAACTGATAGACCGCCTGAAAATCCAAATCCTTCAATCGCATTCTTTTCTGGACAATCATCAACCAGAGAGCCAACTGATGGGCCTGTCGAGGATTAAACTGGGATTGATAAAAGCGTTCAAAAATCGGCAGATGAGCAAGTTGCTCCCTAAAGACCCGATCTTGTTCTAATTCCTTGAAAGGCCTGGTCAGCCAGAATAATTGATAATAAAAATAGCGAATTTGCAACTCACTACCCCGCAAACGACCGTTCCGTATGCTCACCTGAAACTCTTTCAGGACTTTGTTTAATGTCGAAAGGTGTCTGTTCAAAGTAGCTTCACTCAGCAATAAATCTTGAGCTAGCATGGGGATGGAGCATTCATTTTTATCAAAAAAATAAAGTAAAATCTGGTACTTGATACTAGTTCTAAAGAGATAGGCAAACAGGTCTTGTCTGGATAAATTAGCTCCGCGTTGTAAGACAATTTCTTCTTCTCTAATTTGAAAAACTAGACCAAACTGGCCCTCTTCAACCTCTTCAGAGAAACTTTCTATATAGCGTAACAAGGTAGATTTAGACAGATGGAGCTCCTGGGCAACTTCCTTTATTCCAATAGGTGTAACGGACTTGCGCAAGAGAAGAAAGAGCTGGTAAATAGCGCGCTCACGTTTTTCTAATAAATCTAGAATATGCACACAATCACCACCTATTCTTGGTCAGTTTTTTGCCACAAATACTGATTGGCTGCTTCCATAATGAATGGTTGCAGATCGGTTCTACCAGGCAAACAAAGCCAGGATTCTTGTAACAAGTCCTCAACTGTCATATTTTTTGAAATAGCTAGTGCCAATACATTCATCTGTGCCATGTGGTCAGAGGAAGATACCAATTGACCACCAAGAATACGTCCATCCCCTCGACTGACCACCATTTTGAAGTCTATTTCATGTTTATCCCATTGACTGAATGGATGACGGATGCGAACAGTGTCTGTGTCTAACCACAGGTTTGCTTCCCTTTCTGTCAGTCCTACGCTAGTCAGATTATAGCCAAACACATGGGTGGAGACAATGCGTTGAACAGGCTTTAAGCTCTTCTGCTTAACCAGTAGATTTTCAGCAACCAGACGCCCTGTCAACATAGCGTGGTTGATCATGGGCAGGTAGGCCTGCCCAAACATGGTAACAGGCATCCGAATTAAATCCCCTACCGCAAAAATTCCAGCTTGGCTGGTTTCAAGATACTCATCCACCAGAATACTACCATCTGTATGCAGGTCCACTAGTCCTTCCACCAAATCTGTATGGGGTCTAAAGTTGGTACCCAAAAGCACCAAGTCCGAATGATATGTTCCCTGCAAACTGCGTAACTGGACTTGACCTATCTCATCCAAGTTAACTTCATTAACTGTTTCCGAAAAATGATAGTCGAGTCCAATTCGGTCAAACTCTCCCCAGATAAAATCGACCATTTCTTGATCGAAATATTTGGCTAAGGGCCATTCTTGTGATTCAATCAACCTGATCTTAATGGATGAACGACTGAGAGCCTCCAAACTTTCAAGACCAATTTGACCAGCTCCTATGACTGTTACCCTTCCGGCCCCTTCAATCTTTTCGAAACTCTTTTTAGCTTCTCCAATAGATTTACTTGTCAAAATCTTTTCCGATAGATCAACCGACTGGTGTCCCCAAACTTGTTGAGCACCCATAGCTAAAATGAGATAGTCGTAGGATAATTCCCGTATGCTTTCTTCTTTTTTTAGTCTTATTTTTTTAGATACAGCTTCTATAGAAATGCATTCCCATCCAAGTAAGAAATGAACGGCCGACTGCTCTAGCCCTTCAAAATAGCCA
Organism: Streptococcus sp. A25; assembly: GCF_043674095.1. Lineage (NCBI taxonomy): Bacteria > Bacillati > Bacillota > Bacilli > Lactobacillales > Streptococcaceae > Streptococcus > Streptococcus sp. A25. The sequence continues at coordinate 53,755 of NZ_JBIMJO010000008.1, read as the reverse complement.
ACCCTCGCTTCTTCCCAGCTTGAAATTTCCCCTTTTACTTTCCAATTGAGTGCATTGGGAAAGTAGCCTGTACTTTCTTCCTTGTCAATCACATAAATAATCGCTTGTGGATAGCGTTTCTGGCATTCCATTGCAGCTGTCAAACCAGCGAATGAAGCACCAATGATCAAAATATTCATCCCGCTTCCTCCCTTCTCCTCCATTATAGCATTGACAAGGCAAATTCTTATTGAAAAGGTTTACACATCCAAACAAAAAAGCACACCTATTTTATGATGTGCTTGAATAAATTTAAATAAAAGGTCGAAAATAGCAGTTAACGCCTTGGTCGACCTCTCTCTCGAATTTCTAGGCTCGGGTTTGCTTTGGACACTTTCGTATTTCTTGATGACCAGCTGAAACAGTTCCCCGAACTGTTTCACTCCACTGGACTATTCGTATACCCCGAACAAGCCTCGCTTTCGTATTTTCAGGCTCGCGTTAAAACAGTCTATCCGTAGACTGTCCTCGCTTTCCAGTTTCTAGGCTCGGGTTAAAAATGTCCCCCGGACATTGTTCGCTCTCTTATTTCAAAGCTCACGTTAAAATAGTCACTCCCCTGACTATTTTAATAATCCGGTCTAACAACTCCTGTCACTATGGCTTTGGTTGCTTCGTAGTCGCCGTCAACGACGACTTTGATAATGCGTTTGGCGTCTTCTTCTGGACAAGGTACCAATGGTAAGCGGAGTGGTCCAACTTCAAATCCCATGTAATTGAGAACTGCCTTGACTGGTGCAGGACTAGGATAAGAGAATAGAGCATTAACTTTGGGAATAAACTTGCGTTGAATGGCTGCGGCTGTTCGGATATCTTGCTGCTCAATGGCAGTAAACATCTCAAACATTTCATCACCATTGGTATGGGAAGCGACTGAGATAACACCGTCTGCTCCCAAGTTCATAGCATGGAAGGCATCGCCATCTTCACCAGTATAAACCAAAAAATCCTCTGGCTTATTCTCAATCAAGTAAGCCATGTTGGCAAGGCTTGTACACTCTTTAACACCAATGATATTTGGATGCTCTGCCAAACGCAACATGGTTTCAGGCGTCATTTCAACGACAACACGACCTGGAATATTGTAGATAATGATTGGCAAATCAGAAGCATCCGCAATGGCCTTGAAGTGCTGGTACATACCTTCTTGAGAAGGCTTGTTGTAATAAGGTACGATGGCAAGACCTGCCGCAAAGCCACCAAAGGCCGCAACTTCCTTGGCAAACTCGATGGAGTCACGGGTATCATTGGTACCGATACCTGCAATCAATGGCACGCGTCCATCGACAATCTTTTGTACTGCCGCAAATAATTCTAACTCCTCAGCGTGTGTTAGAGTTGGACTTTCGGCAGTTGTTCCTGCCAACAAAATCCCTTCCGTATGATGAGCCAACAAATGTTCGACCAATTCTGGCAATACATCATAGTTAATGGCACCATCTTCTTTAAAGGGCGTAATCATAGCCGTAATGATTTTTACATCTCGTAAATCTTGAATAGACATAGAACCTCCTAATCAATAAATTCGTATCCAGCTTTCTGAAGAACTTCAATAGCTGCTGGGAAATTATTAGCTTTAGTAAGTATGTAATCAGTATTGAAAGTAGATACTGCAAAGATACTGATTTTTGCTTCTGCTAATATTTGACTAATCTGTGAAAGGATACCTACTAATGAGAAATCAAGTACCCCTACAACACGAAAAGCTATCCAATCTTTGTCCTCTTCTATAACATTATCAGGAACTTCTTGACTCAGACAAACCAGTGAGTTTTCTTCATCCGTTTTACCGATAAAAATATAAGAACTAGTCAAGTTAATCTTTGTATAATCTTCGAGTTTACAAACTGAAAAATTACCTTTAATAATTTTAAGTTTCAATTGTTTATATCTACTTTCTAAAATAGCAAGAATCCGGCTGTTTCATTTGACAAACTTGTAAGTTGGATAAGACGTAATAGATGATTTTATTTCAATTCAAATTTCAATTCTGCTGTTGGACGAACGAGACCGCGCTCATGAAGAGTTTCAGCGATTTGAACAGAGTTCCATGCAGCACCTTTGAGCAAGTTGTCAGAAACAACCCACATGTGAATACCGTTTTCTTTGTCCAAATCTTTACGGATACGACCAACAAAGGTATCACGGCTACCAACAGCATTAATCGCTTGCGGATAAATTTGATTAGCCACATCGTCTTCTAAAACAGCACCTGGAAAGGCTGCGATGGCTGCTTTCACTTCATCAATCGGTGCAATTTCTTTGGTTTCAATGTAAACAGATTCAGAGTGGGCAGACAAGACTGGGATACGGACACAGGTTGCAGAAACGGCAATGCTGTCATCTTCCATGATTTTCTTGGTTTCTTTGGTCATCTTCATCTCTTCATAAGTGTAATCATTTTCAGTGAAGAGGTCAATTTGTGGAATCGCATTGAAACCGATTGGATAGTGCTTCTTATCGCCACCTGAAGGAAGAATATTTGCTTCTACCGCTTTTGGTTCTACTCCATCATTCAAAAACGCACGCAATTGAGCCTGAGTTTCCAAGATAGCTCCCATACCAGCACCAGAAACTGCCTGATAAGTCGATACGATGATCCGCTCTAAGCCCCATTTCTGACGAATAGGCTCCAAAGCAACCATCATCTGAATAGTTGAACAGTTAGGGCAAGCAATGATACCATTGTGGGCATCAAGCGCGTGAGCATTTACCTCAGGAACAACCAAGGGAACATCTGGATTTTGACGGAAATACGAAGTATTGTCCACGACAACAGCTCCTGCTTTTACCGCATAAGGAGCGAACTTGGCAGATGTAGAGCCTCCAGCTGAGAAGAGGGCAATATCCACTCCTTCAAAGGCTGTTTCTGTTGTTTCTTCAATGACAATGTCCTGTCCCTTAAACTGCAAGGTCTTGCCTGCTGAACGGGCAGAAGCAAGGAAACGCACTTTCTCGATTGGAAGTGTTGACTCTTCCAACATTTTTATCATTTGGGCACCAACTGCACCAGTTGCACCAACAACAGCTACTACATAAGCCATAGAAATCTCCTTTAGGTTAATTCTTCAAAATTTTCAAAAAATTTGTTATTTCATAATTATACCATAAATTTCCTGAATGAAAAGCTGGAATGTGCTAAATTTACAATCAATCTGCCGAAAATTCCACACTAGACTGAGTAAATTGTCATACGATTTCGACTTGTGCTTATCACCATTCAAAAAAGACAGAAATGACCCAAAACAAGTCATAACTGCCTTATTGTATTTTGTCCACTTGCATTATCCGACTCTGGAGCAGGTAGGGCGGCCGGTACTTGTCAGTCTTACACTTCAAAAACTTGTGCATTTCCTGGGCTTGGCTCTCCAGAAACAGGTCCAATTCCTTGAAGCGTTCCCTTTCTTCATCACTTGCACACTTTTTAAAATAACCCCAAATATGCTGATAGGCAGTGCGCAAGGTCTTTATACTAGGATTGTGAGCTAAAGCCTCCGCTAGCAAACGTTCAAATTCAAGTTCTTTGTCAACTGACCAAACATTTCCCTTAAAAAGCTGACGCAAGGCATTATAATGATGCTGAGAATGAGCCATGACCAGATATTTCTCTCTTACCCATCTCTTCTGAAAGTACTTGAGATTTGTCACCCTTGTCACCTCCTCCTATTTGTCAAACCTAGACCATCGCCAGCCACAGAACCAAACAGACCACCATATATAAACAATGCAATCCTATCAGCAAATACACTAAACTTTTGGACAAAATCGTAATATGTCGATGGACGGAGGCCTGCTTTGGCTTAAGTGGATTGTAGTAAACATCGACGCTAGAACCAATGGAAAAAGGTCCAGCAAAGAACTGGACGTTAGACTGAACAGACTATTCTTATTTCGATAAATAATTAAAGAATCTTGTAAATGTTTTCTATCTAGCAAATTATCATGCTGTCCCGTTCCGTTACCAAGCATGATAAGGGTGTTAAAACCGTGACGTATCGACAGGATTGGAAATGTGGACCAACAGCCCAATAATAGCTTTGTCTCACCCAGTAGCCCACGACAGGCAGGCCAAGGCCATTGTAGGACATGAATGAGTAGTCTTCAACACAGCCTGTCACCTTTGCAGTACAGAGTTCACTTTTCCGCTTGCTAAGGTAGTAAAACACATAGATGAGAATGGGGGATAGACTTAATAAAACTATGGTAACAGCTAGTACAATCCAAACAAATAGTTGGCTCCACACTAGTCCTCCTTGCTAATCGGAGCTAGGCTGGCCAAAACTTTTTTCAGACCCATTTCTGGAAAATTGATTTTGAGTTCTTGGTTGCTGCCCGATCCTGAAACTTCAAGTACAGTACCGCGACCCCATTTTCGATGGACAGCAATGTCGCCAACGGACCATGTTGTGGCTGAACTAGATGGATTGGAGCTAGCAAAAGGCATGGTCCCCCCAAATTGAGTGGACTGTTGCACAGAAGATTTCCGACTTTGGAGAGCCTGCTGCAAACTCATCCCTTGTCCAAACTGGGTCGCTTTGCCATTGACATAAGAAGCCTTAAAGCTGGTATTAGCTGGACGGGCCAGACCTTGATAATCCAAGAGATCACTTGAAATCTCACGAATAAAACGACTAGGCTGGTTGTAATTGCTCCGACCGAACAAGAGGCGGGAATTGGCATTGGTCAAATAAAGAATATGCTCGGCACGGGTGATGCCAACGTAAGCCAGACGGCGTTCTTCTTCTAACTCAGCTTCTTCTTCCGCTGCACGACTGAGAGGAAAGACATTTTCCTCCATACCAATGAGAAAGACCACTGGAAATTCCAAGCCCTTGGCCGCATGAAGGGTCATGAGCGTGACTTCCGACGTTTCCTTGTCTCCGTCGTCTGTATCAGCAATCAGGGCCAAATCCAGCAAGAATCGGCTGAGCCTATCCAGCCCTGTCTCTTCTTCCTCTACCTCTTTATCATCGAAATTTTTGGTCACCGAAAGAAATTCCTGAATGTTTTCAATGCGGGCATTGGCCTCAATCGTTCCTTGTACAGCCAAGGCATTGAGGTAGCCAGTCTTATCTAAGACCACCTCGGCCAATTCGGTCACTGTCATCTCATCCAGTCGATTGCGGAGATTGTATAGCAGGGTTGCAAGGTCAAAAACGGCTTGAGCAGCCTTACCCTTGACACCAGACAGCATAATATCCTGTGATGCTTCAAGCAAGGACATGGCATGCGTCGTCGCAAAGTCCCTAATCTTATCGACTGTTCCCGGCCCTACTCCGCGTTTGGGTTCATTGACAATGCGCTCGTAAGAAATATTGTCCGCAGGGTTGGCAATAATATTCAGATAGGAAATCACATCACGGATTTCCTTACGGCTATAGAACTTGGTCCCGCCCACCATCGTGTAAGGAATATTGGCCTTGAGCAGGGCCTCCTCAATGGTACGAGACTGGGCATTGGTCCGGTAAAGAACAGCGAAGTCCTTATAAGGCTTGCCTTCACGATGGTGTTGGTCAATTTGACTGGCAACATAAATCGCCTCATCGCCCTCATCGCGCGCACGATAGTAGGTAATCAAATCTCCCTGAGCATTTTGCGTCCACAGCTTCTTCGGACGGCGGTTGCGATTGTTCTCAATAACCTCATTGGCTGCCTGAAGGACTGTCTTGGTCGAGCGGTAATTTTCCTCCAGCAAAACCACCTTGCTTTCTGGATAATCCTTCTCAAAATCCAAGATATTTTGCATATCCGCCCCACGCCAGCCATAGATGGACTGGTCCGCATCACCGACCACACAGATATTCTTAAAGCGTGACGCTAAGAGTTTGACCAGCTGATACTGGGCGTGGTTGGTATCTTGGTACTCATCGACATGGATATATTGAAATTTCTGCTGGTAGTAGGTCAGGACGTCAGGATTTTGGTCAAATAGGCGGAGCGTCAACATGATTAGGTCATCAAAATCGACTGCCTCTGACTGACGGAGTTCTTTCTGATAAGCCTTGTAGCATTTGGCAACAATCTGCGTATAGAGATCGCCTGCCTGCGCCTCATAAGCCACATCATCAATCAAATCATTCTTGGCATTGGAAATGGTTGCCAAAATGGTCCGCTCACTCCACTTTTTCGGGTCCAGATTTAGAGCTTTCAAAATCCGTTTCATCAGCGTGCGTTGCTCACCCGGATCTACGATGGTAAAGTTACGGTTATAGCCAATGTGATCCGCATCCCGACGCAAAATCCGTACACACATGGAGTGGAAAGTGGCAATCAAGCAGTCTTGCGTAGCAGGATTGAGCGCATAGGCCCGCTCCTTCATCTCCCGCGCAGCCTTATTGGTAAAGGTAATGGCCAAAATATTCCAAGGATTAACCATTTTTTCATCAATCAGATAAGCAATGCGGTGGGTTAGAACACGAGTCTTGCCTGAGCCCGCACCTGCCATAATTAAGAGCGGACCTTCCGTTGTCTGAACAGCCTCCGCCTGTCTATCGTTCATTCCGTTTAATAAAGGGTTCATATTCTCATACTTTCTCAAAATGTAATTACTCTCCATTATACCAAAATATACTTCATTTACGAAATGTCAGACCAGTAAAAAAGCCCAGAGAAAACTCTGGACCTTATTTTATCAATTAAGCTTATTCCGCACCAAGTGCTGCCATTGTAATGTAGTTGTATGGCTTGTTGAAGTGTGGCAAGAAGAAGAGATCCATCAATGCCAACTCTTCGATTGTCACTTGTTTCATGATAGCAAGTGAGAACATGTGGATACCCATTGACATATCTTCGCGTGATACCATTTGGCAACCAAGAACTACACGTGTATCTTTGTCAAAGACAATCTTGATTGCTACTTCGTGGTTGTTATGTTTAATAAATTCAGGTTTTTGAAGGTCTGTGAATGACGCTACTGCTGCGTTGAAACCAGCATCTTTCGCGCGCTCTTCTGTCAAACCAGTTGAAACCATGTTAAGACCGAAGATTGAGATACCATTTGAACCTTGAACACCAACACCTTCCAACTCATGACCAGTTGCGTTGTGTGCTGCTACGATACCTGTACGAACAGCGTTTGAAGCAAGAGCGATGTAGCTTGTATCTTGACGAGCGTTGTCGTAGATAGTTGCACAGTCACCGATTGCATAAACGTCTTTCATGCTTGTTTCTTGTTTCTTGTCAACGATCCATGCACCGTTACGGAAGGTTTCCAATTGACCTTTAGCAAGACCTGTGTTAGGACGGAAGCCTACACACATGATAACCATGTCAACGTCAAATGATTCTTTATCTGTCACAAGACGCTCAACTTTACCGTCACCTTCAACAGCTTGAACAGCTTGACCAAGAGCCAATTTCACACCGTTTTCTTCAAGGTTTTTGTTCATCATTTCAGTAAAGTCGCGGTCATAGTATGCACCCATAACTGTTGGAGCAATATCAACAAGAACAACTTCTTTACCTTTACGTTTGAAGCTTTCTGCAAGCTCAACACCGATGTAACCACCACCAACAACAGCTACGCGGTTGATGTCTGGCTTTTCAAGCTTGTTGATTACGTCTTCAGCGTTTTGGTACAATTTAACAAATTGAAGGTTTTCAAGAGTTGCTTCAAAGTCAGTTGAACCTTCTTTGATTTCCACACCTTTGATTGGTGGGATGATTGGTTGTGAACCAGTCGCAAGAATCAATTTTTCGTATGATTCTACGTGCTCCTTACCGTCAACAATTGCAGTCACTTCTTTTTTCTCGAAGTCAATGTCTACAACTGGTGATTGCATGTGAACGGTTGCGCCCATGCTTTCCAATTGCTCTTTATCTGAGTAGAAAAGACCTTCTGGACCATCGATTTGTTCACCGATCCAAAGTGCCATACCACAACCCAAGAAAGAAATGTTTGAGTTTTGGTCAAATGTTACGATTTCATTTTCAGCACCGTAGTTTGACAACATTGTTTTGATACATGCAGTACCAGCGTGGTTTGTACCCACAACGACGATTTTAGCCATAATGGAAAATCTCACTTTCGAAAATATATTTTTTACACTATCCATTATACACATGACTGTTACCGATTTCAAAAATAATGCTCATAAAATCACAAAAATTTTAAGATTCTTCTTCAAAGGTTCCCGTCACAAACATGGTGAAGCTAGCTCTGACTAATTTTTGACCTTTTTCATTGGTAACAACTGCTTCTACCAACTTGGTTGAACGACCATCGTGAACAATTTCTGCCGTGATAGTCAACTTGTCTCCCAGATGGCCCGCCCTTGTAAAATGAACATTGGACTGGAGGGTCACACACTTGTATCCCTGAGAGAAAACAGCCAGTCCAGCAACATTATCACAAAAGGTAAACAGATAACCTCCGTGGGTCATGCCATAAATATTCAAGGAAGACTCAACTACTCTTGTCTCAATGACCACTCGACCATTTGAGACCTCAACCAACTCATAATTTTCAAACACCAAAACCGGTGGAATATGATATTTATCCATGTTTACTCCTCGTGTTTTTTTCTCCATTTTACGGGAAAAAATCCTTTCTTGCAAATACTTACTATATCAACAATCAACTTTCTACCCATTTTGTGAGGATTGTGCTAAAATATGGAAAACTCAAGGAGAACAACTATGTACGAATTTGTCTTAGAATACGGGTCCTTCCCTGTAAAATTGATTGATGGTTTTGTCGACAACCGCGTCGAAATCCCTGAATGGCTGGAAGGGGATGAGGAGATGATTGCTAGACTTCATGCCATCAACGAGCTCTTCCACCAACTCTTTCACACTGTAGAATGTAAATTTGACTACATCGGCAAACAATTTCCAGACAAGATTGAGCAACTGAGGGAACTCTATCACCCCTTGGCAGAAGATTTGCTGGCTAAATACGGTGATAGGATAGAATTGAAGATTGAACCCTTTATTTTGTAAGACAAAAGAGATGACCGCAATCATCTCTTTTCTTCTATTCTGTATTCCAAACCATACTGATCACGCGATAGGTAGCCATAATCTACCAAGTAACGTCTTAAAATAGCATAATCGTCATAGATCTCAGCTAGAAAGGCATTGACATCTTTTTCTGTAAATGTCGAGCCCTTCTTAGCCAATTCCTCCTGCAAGTAGGCAAACAAGACCTGCTTACTTTTTAATTTCTTCGGAATGACAAGCAACTTTCCATCTCGGAAAAATTTTTCTTGAATATCTTGAGTGTTCATACTTCCCTCCAAAAAATCCTAGCCCGCTGACTAGGATTTCACAAGATTTACATGTTAACGAATTTCAGCACCAAGCGCTTCGAGCGACTTACTAATTTTCTCCATGTACTTAGCCACTTCCTCATCCGTCAGGCTATCCGCAGGATTTTGGAAGGTCAGGTTGTAAGCCATAGATTTCTTACCAGCCTCAATATTGCTGCCCGCATAGACATCAAAGAGGGTAACCTTGGTCAAGCGTTTCACGCCCGCACCAGCAATGGCATCCAGGACATCCTGATGCTTGACATCGCTGCTCAAAAGCAGGGCAATATCACGGCTAACCGCTGGGAATTTGGAGATTTCGGTAAATGGCTGAGCAGGCTGGAGAGCTTGCTCAATCGCATCCAGATTGATTTCAGCCACGTAAGTTTCAGGAATACCGTAGTCCTTAGCCGTTTGAGGATGTACCTGACCGACAAAGCCGATCACAGCCTCATTCAAATGGATTTCAGCTGTCCGACCTGGGTGCAAGGCCGCAATCTCACTAGTCGCTACAAAATCAACAGCCAACTTGTAATGAGCAAAGATTGCTTCCAAAATCCCTTTGGCATGGAAGAAATCAACAGGCACAGCTGGTGTCTGGAAGTCTTTCTCAGCTACCAAACCAGTCAAGACAAGGGCAAACTTGTTGATTTCTTGTGGCAGGTCCTCTTTTGGATTGCCAGACTGTTCAAAGATTTTACCGATTTCGTAAAGAGCCAAGTTCTTGTTCTTACGAGCCACGTTGTAGGCAAGAGTTTCCAGCATACCAGACACCATGTTCTGACGAAGGGCAGAGCGGTCAACAGTCATTGGCCACATTAGTTCGGTGACTGTGGTTGGACGTGCTGCAAACTCCACAGCCTTTTCAGGTGTTGTCAAGGCGTAGGAAATGATTTCTGTCAGGCCTGCACCTTCTGCCAGGCTACGTACTTGGCGACGGATGTTCTGGGTCAGGGTCAACTCACCTGCTGTACCGTCCTCTTTTGGAAGAGTGGTCGGCAGATTATTATACCCATAAATACGAGCGATTTCTTCTACCAAGTCTGCTGGAATACGAATGTCCCAACGACGACGTGGTACTGCTACTGTGAACTTACTTGTATCGCCAGTTGTTTCCATACCTAAACGACGGAAAATATCTGCGATCTGAGCATAGTCAAGATTAGTCCCGAGCGAGCGGTTAACGTAGTCAATGGTCGCTGTGACTGGGACATCCGAAGTATCTACGCTACCCGCAGAAACGATACCAGACAAGACCTGACCGCCAGCCAGTTCCGCAATCATAGCAGCTGCTGTGTCCATAGCTTCCGTCAAAGTTGCCACGTTGATGCCTTTTTCAAAGCGAGAAGAGGACTCAGAGCGAAGGTTGAGGCGACCTGAGGTCTTGCGGATAGACTTGCCGTCAAAAAGGGCAGCTTCCAGCACAACGGTCTTAGAGTTGTTGTCAATCTCTGTGTTGGCACCGCCCATGACACCACCGAGGGCAACTGCCTTGTTCGCAACGGAAATGACGATATCATCGGCAATCAAGTCACGCTCTTCACCGTCAAGGGTCACCAAGTTTTCACCCTCTTTTGCCTGACGAGCCACGATTTTCTTGCCATCAAACTTGTCAAAGTCAAAGGCGTGCATTGGCTGACCGAAGTAGAGCAAGATATAGTTGGTGATGTCAACCACGTTGTTAAGCGGGCGAATACCTGCGTTCATGAGCAGATTTTGTAACCACTGTGGGCTTGGTGCGATGGTCACATTTTCAATGACACGGGCCGTGTAGGCAGTCACCTTGTCTGACTCAATAGCCACTTCAATCACATCGCTGGCCTTCTTGTCGCTTTCTTCCAAGACAACAGGCTTGAAGTTGACCTTGCTGTCATAGATAGCTGCCACTTCGTGAGCCACGCCACGCATAGAGAGAGCGTCGGCACGGTTTGGTGTGATGGACAGCTCGATAATCTCGTCGTCCAGGTCCAGGTATGAAAAGATTGGCTCACCCACGACTGCATCTTCTGGCAGGTGGTAGATACCGTCCGCATAGACCTTTGGCACCACAGAGTCGGACACACCGATTTCGCTCAATGAGCAGAGCATACCCAAAGACTCAACGCCGCGAATTTTGCCTTTCTTGATCTTGTAGTTGCCAGCGATACGCGCACCTGGCAGAGCGACGATCACCTTGATGCCTGGCTTAACATTTGGAGCACCGCAAACGATTTGCGTGATTTCCTCACCCACATTGACCTGACAGATATTGAGGTGGGTATCTGGAATTGGCTCAGCAGACACAACCTGCCCGACAACCAACTTAGAAAGGCCAGCACTCTTTTGCTCAACCCCTTCTACTTCAATTCCTGTTGTTGACATTTTTTCAGACAAGTCATGACTTGTCGCATCAAAGTCAACCAGTTCTTTTAACCATTTATAACTTACTAACATATTATCCTTTCTGGTGCAAAGGCCGTTTCAGTAGCCAATCCACATCAATCTTATCACCGACCGCAAATTCATGCTGGCCAAATTTTTCAAAACCGTATTTTGCATAGAATTGCTGAGCCTTGTAATTATGTTCCCAAACTCCCAGCCAGACCCAGTCACAACTAGACTGCTCTGCTTTTTCCAAAGCAAATTCAAACAAGACCTTCCCAAGACCGCGGCCTTGAAAAGCCTGCAAGAGATAGATACGCTGGATCTCAAAGGCATTTTCCAACTCCTGCTCCGTCTGGGCAGAACCTTGGTTGAACTTGAGATAACCAACTACCTGTTCATCAACCCTTAAAAAATAATGCTGGCAATTGGGATCAGACAACTCCCTTGTCAAAACCTCCACGGAATAAGCCTCCTCGAAGAATGCTTCCAACTCCTCTGGATCATTGTCATGAGCAAAGGTTTCAGCAAAGGTCTGCTTGGCCAGCTCCTGCAAAACGGAAACCTCTTCTAAACGTATAGGATCAATCTTCATCTCATTGCCTTTCATTACCTAAGTGGACTAAGTAAACCGCTAGAACAGCTACCATTTCTCGTACTGAATACCTAACAAACTACCTAAATCACGACAACTTTCAAGCAAAACAATATTTTTTGCTTGAAATCCTAATAAAGTAGCTAGGGAAGTCGCAGAATAGCGATTTCCTTCTACTCACTCCTACGGAGTTACGACGCTCTAAGGTATAAAAAGATACTTTTTCAACCTTAGAACTAGTGAGGGGAGTAGGTAGACCGCTATAGCAGCTACCGTTTCTCTCAAACAACAATTTACTAACTTTTTCGGATTACGACGGATTTCAAGCAAAACGATATTTTTTGCTTGAAATCCTAGTAAGGTAGCTAGGGAAGTCGCAGAATAGCGATTCCCGTCTACTTAAGAGCTGACTTTGTCAGCCTTAAGTAGTGCTACGTTAAAACTGCTCCGAGAATCGTACATCGCCTTGGTAGAAACCACGGATGTCATTGATACCGTAACGAAGCATGGCAATCCGTTCCTGACCAAGACCAAAGGCAAATCCAGAGTACTTGGTTGAGTCAATCCCACTCATTTCCAATACTTGTGGGTGGACCATGCCGGCACCGAGGATTTCAATCCAGCCTGTTTTCTTACATACGTTACAGCCGTCACCACCACACTTGAAGCAAGAAACATCCACCTCAACAGAAGGCTCTGTGAACGGGAAGTAAGATGGGCGCAGACGAATCTGACGCTCTTCACCAAACATTTTCTTGATGATCAATTCAAGCGTACCCTTGAGGTCACCCATGGATACATTTTCACCGACAACTAATCCTTCAATCTGGTGGAACTGGTGGCTGTGGGTCGCATCGTCCGTATCACGACGGAAAACACGCCCTGGCGAAATCATCTTCAAGGCACCCTTTGAAAAATCATGCTGGTCCATGGTTCGAGCTTGAACAGGTGACGTATGGGTCCGCATAAGGATTTCTTCTGTGATGTAGAAGGTATCTTGCATATCACGCGCTGGATGATCTTTTGGCAAATTCATGCGCTCAAAGTTGTAGTAGTCTTTCTCCACTTCAAACCCGTCAACGATTTGGAAGCCCATGCCCAAGAAAATATCTTCAATTTCCTCTGATGTTTGCGTTAAAACATGGCGTTTTCCAACCTTGACCTGACGACCTGGCAGGGTCACATCAATAGTTTCTGATGCTAATTGCTGTTGAATTTTCGCTGCTGCAACCTTCTGAGCTGTTTCTTCAAAGGCTGCTGTCAGCACATCACGCACTTCATTGACCTGCTTACCAACGATTGGTTTCATATCGTTAGAAAGATCTTTCAAACCTTTCAACAGATCCGTCAAGGACCCTTTTTTACCCAAAACTGCAACACGCAGGTCTTGTAGTTCTTTTTCTCCTTGGTGCTGGATTTCTTTTAGCTTTTCTAGTGTGGATTGGCTTAGTTCAGCCAACTGTTGTTCAATGTTTGACATAATTCCTCCAATAAAAAAACGCATGACACCACTCGTATCGGAGCGTTGTCACGCGGTACCATCCGTTTTCATCTGCTAGGCAGACCTTAGTTCTAAGTCCTTGCGTGAGTGAATTCGACCAACTTTCACTGATTGAGCTTGCAGTCACGGCTCAACTCCCTGGGCAGTTTCCATAGGTGTACTAGTCTCACAGACTTCTATTCAATTAAGAATATTCTATCAAAAATAAGAAAGTTTGGCAATAAATATCCCTAGAAAAACTCCCTCTATCTAGGATAGAAAGGAGTTTAGTTTTATAGTTTTGCTTGCCATTTATTGGCCCAAACATTCTCATTTGGCACACCATAGAAGTCATCTTTTCCTTCCAATTTATCAAGGAGGGATTCAATAGTATTTTTATTGTGATGGTAGGCATTGATAGCAGTTTTGACCATGGTAACATCGTGAAGATGGGTCGTATAGTTTAGTGAAACGAAAACGGTTGGAACTTCATGTACATACCAAGGAACTTCATTGGACATGGCCGTTTTCCACTGGATGCGGTAATTATTCTGCGCTCCATATCCAATGACATTGGCAACAGTCAAGGCTAAATCAACTTCTTCTCGGTATTGCAACGTTTTTCCTTTGATCCGAGTCGTACCATCATTGACGGTCACTTCATAACCACGCGCTTCCAAGGCAGCTTTAAGATTATCAACCACTTCTGTACTTGCTGCCATAATCCCTTCTTTTTCACCTTCTAGGTAATACAAACGGATTCTGCGATGGGTTTCTGGACTGATTGGAAGATTTTTCTGTGTATCTTTCAACAGCGTAATTGCCTTGTCTGCTGCCTCACGTTGCCAAGCCAAGTGTTCTTCACAGCCGATAATAGCCAATTCATCAGCTGATTTTAGCAAGGTTCCTTCCGCTTGCTTGATATGCAGATTGAGTTTGGCTTTCAGACCTAAAATGCGACGGAGAGCATCATGAAGTCTTTCCTCAGTAATCACTCCCTTGCGGTAGCCATTGAGCATAAATTCAAAATCTTCTTCTAAGTTATTGAAGAATAAGAACATATCACAACCCGCAGCAATGGCTGCAGGTACGTAGTCTTCACGACGCATGGCTGCTGTCATCCCCAACATGTGGCTGGCATCTGTTATAACCAAGCCATTGAATTCCAATTTTTCTTTCAATAAATCTTGAATCAATTCAGGAGCCAGTGTTGCAGGCAAAATATCTTCGTCCATCAAACTTGGATTCAGTTCTTTCTGGTAATATGGCAAGGCTATATGACCTGCCATAATCATCTCAACACCAGCTTCAATATGATGACGATAGACACGACCAAAACTATTGTCCCATTCTTCTGGAGAGAGTTCATTGACACCGAGGACTAGATGCTGATCACGTTCTTCTGTACCATCTCCTGGGAAATGCTTGATACATTGAATAACATCTCTTTCAGCAGTTAATCCTTCTAAATAGGCACTGGTATAGGCAATCACATCATCCGCATTTGTGCCGTAGGCTCTGGTATTGACAATCGTATTGCGCCAGTTCTGTACAATGTCCACGCACGGATCAAAGTTGACATTTACACCTAATGCAGTCTCCTCTCTCGCAGATACGAGACCTGCTAGGTAGGGAATACGAGGATCCCGACTGGCTTCCGATTGAGCACCTGAGGAAATATAGGTTCCGCCTTTCACAGCGCCATCTCCACCTGAGTCACAGTTCGCTGCAACCAAGAGAGGTACTTTTGAATAGCTTTGCAACTCGTTAATCAGTCCTTGTACCTGTTCTGGACTACCATTCATATAACGGGCTCCGCCTATATGGTATCGATTCATCAATTCCTGATTACTCAGATTATTTCCACTAAAGGCATCTCCTCCGAAGAAGAATAGATTGACAAACAATTGACCGATTTTTTCTTCATCAGTCAGATGATCCAAGGTATCTTCCACCCAAGAAATCTGCTCTTCATTCAAATAATAGGGTTTCTTCCGCAAATCAACTAATCTAGGCATGTTTTCCTCCTTATTTTCCGCGCCAAATCTGTGTATCTACCAAGCCACAGTAGGCATCAACAGGTGATACTCCTGTAAAGGCTGACTCTCCTGCTAGTTTGGCAACCAAGGCTTCTAATGTGACAGGCAAGCCATCGTAGGCATTGATATAGGTTGCAACCTGTGGCATATCTGCAAGTGCGAACGGGTGCTGAACAGAGACAACAATGGTTGGAATTTCGTGAACATAGAAAGGCTGGTCTGGTGTTCCCTTGGCAGCTGGCCAAATAATCCGCTGAGTTGTCCCTCCTGAGTTGACATCAACTAAATTGATAATCAAATCATAGTTATCTGTGATTTCGGCAATTGGACGCTTGGAAGCATAGACATTTGCAATCGCTGCTGGTCTTTCTTCTTCTGGCAATTTGGCAATCCGTGCTTCTGTATTTTCCCAGATAGATACTTGGTGGCCTCGAGCTTCTAATAGTTCTTTCAGCGTATCAGCTGCTCTCTTCTTGCCAGCATTGATCATGGCACCAAAACCACCCTTATAGCCATCTACTTCGACCAACAAAATACGTTTGTAGCGTTCTGGATTGACTGGGAAAATTCCTTCTTGTTTGGCTTTTACCAGGGTAATCGCCTTGTCAGCTACTTCTTTTGCAAGCTGTTTCGCCTCATCTCTACCAATCAAAGCCAGCGCTTCTTCTTTTGGAACCATGATTTCCTGACGACGACCTTCAAACAAGTGAAGACCGAGTTTAGCTTTCAAACCCAAGGTACGACGAAGGGCATCATGTAGACGTTCCTCAGAAAGCAGACCATTTTCCAATCCTTCTTTCATCCATTGCAAATCTTCTTCTGGATCGTTGAAGAAAAGGAAAAGATCACATCCTGCCTCAATAGCTGTAGGCAATAGCTCACGACGGGACATAGAAGCTGTCATACCGATCATATGACTGGCATCCGTGACAATGGCTCCATTATAACCTAACTCTCCACGAAGCAACTCATCCAAGAGGGTTTTATTCAGCGAAGCTGGTAACATGTCATCCAATTCACGTTCTGGGTGCATTTCTTTCTCAACATTTGGCAAATGAATGTGCCCCGCCATGATACCTGGAAGACCTGCTTCAGCCATCTCACCGTAAATCCGTCCAAATGTTTCCATCCATTCAGACTTGGTCATGGGATTCGAAGCAAAAGAGAGATGATGGTCACGTTCATCAATACCATCGCCTGGGAAATGCTTAGCAAACGGCACAATGCCATGCTCCATAATGCCACGCATGTATTCTTTGGATAATTCAATGACTTGGTCTACATTAGCTCCCCAAGTTCGGTTTGCAATGATAGGATTGCGCCAATTACGACTGAGGTCCATAATCGGTGCAAAGGAGGCATTGCAACCTACTGCAGCTGCTTCAAGTCCTGCAACTTTCCCCATTTCATAAGCATAGCGGAGATCGGTTGTCGCAGCAATCTTGATTTCATCCCCAATTTTCGTTCCGTCCGTAACGGCGCCATTCCCACCAGATTCGGTATTGGCTGCAATCAAAAGGGGAATCTTAGACTTGGTCTGCAAAATATAGTTTTGCTCCCAAATATCTGCAGCAGGGCCAGGATTGTAACGAACAGCAGCAATCTTATAATCATTTAATACTCCAGTCAGATAGTCTTCCGTCCGCTGGCTCCCCATATTGACAAAGAGGTGACCGATTTTTTCATCCAAGGTCATCTGAGCAATGGTTTCTTCAATCCAAGAAATTGCCTCATCATCAAGGCTGTAAGGTTTCTTCCGTAAATCTACTAAATGTGTCATGTTTGCCTCCAAAAAAGCTAGAGGGCATAGCGCCTCTAGCCCTTCTCTAGTCGTCTAAATTATTCCAAAATGCCTGTATCAATTCTGTTTCTTTCTCATCTGTGAATAATTGATGAACAAATTCATCTGCAATCGTTTCTGTCAAATCCGCCCAAGATTGCATCTCTTGTCCTACTAAAATAGGATAGAAGTGAACATTATTGAGTTTCGCCGCCTTCAAATCACCTGGCGAGTCACCAATCATCATAATCTGCTCAGGACAATACCCTTCCTCTATTAACAGTTTGATGACATCTTCTTTCTTGCCACGGTCTTGACAGTACAATTCTGTAACAAAGTCCATCAAACCCTGGTCTGTCCACTCTTCTTCTACCGCTTCCTTATTAGCAGAAGAAACTACGTAGACTTTTCCTAACTGGCTCAATTTTTCCAAGCCCTTGTGAACGCCGATGAAGGCTAAAACTGGTCCACTATACTTCTTAATGGCTTGATTGACTTGATTGGACCATTCTAAAGCTAATTCCAAGTCTTTTGATGGCTGCTCCTCTATCAATCTTTCCAGAGAAGCATTTGACAAAGAATCTGTTGTAGCAACCCAATTTTTCAAGTTGTCTATACCAGTCACACCTGCAAAATCTAGGCCTTTAACTAAGCCTACAAAACGGTTAATGCCACGTTCTCGAGAGTAGAGATTAACTCGATTCCATTCAGCTAAAAACGGTTCTTTATCTTCAACACCAAAAACTTCCGCAGCCAAGGGGCCGAAAAAGAGTTTATGTTTGTAGGTCATGGTGTCCATGGCGCAGCCATCAGAGTCCACACAAAATACGTAATCCGTTTTCATCATCAGACTCCTGAATAGGCTGAGAAGCCACCATCAATCGGTAAAACAACACCGTTGACAAAACTTGCCAAATTCTCGTCTGCCAAGAAGAAGACTCCGCCGACTAGCTCTTCCGCTTCACCAAACCGCCCCATTGGTGTATTGGTCAAAATCTTGTTGGCACGTGCGGTCGGTTGACCCGACTCGTCAAACAGCAAACCACGGTTTTGGTTGGTAACCAAGAATCCAGGCGCAATCGCATTACAACGGATGCCAACTTTTGAAAAATGGACTGCTAACCATTGGGTAAAATTACTAATAGCAGCCTTGGCACCTGAATAGGCTGGAATTTTTGTCAAAGGAGTAAAGGCATTCATGCTGGAAATATTGATAATATTTGCTCCCGAGCGACCGATCATATCCTGTGCAAAGACCTGTGTTGGCAATAAGGTTCCTAGATAATTCAAATTGAATACAAAGTTGATACCTGCCTCATCCAAGTCGAAGAAAGTTTTGGTATCAGCTGGTAGTCCAATCTCATGGAATTCATTGTCCGTTGTCGCTTTGGGATTATTGCCTCCAGCACCATTGATTAAAATATCTACTGGTCCAAAATCTGCTAGGACTTGCTGGCGGACTTCTTCCAAATTTTCCTTAGAAAGAACGTTTGACTTATAGGCTTTTGCTACGCCTCCTGCTACTGCAATCTCATCAACGAAGACCTGAGCCGCAGCTTCATTTAAGTCCAAAAGCGCAACCTTTGCACCAGCCTTAGCAAATTCTTTTGCCAAATAGCCACAAAGAACGCCTCCTGCACCTGTAATAACAACAACCTTGTCCTTAAATTCAATAACACGTGACATATTAGCTCTCCTTATTTCCAACTGTTTTTACTTTAATTCCAAAATCTGGTGTCTTGCCTGCTGCTCGCATATTGGCTTCATAGAGACCGTTAAAGTAGGTTGCCCCAAGGGCTCGGTCATACAGACCATAACCAGGTGTCTTGGTCTGGTCTCCCCAGATACGACGACCGTGGTCTGGACGTAAGGCTCCAGCCCAGTCATAGTCCACCAATAATTTAACAACAGCATTCATATCAATGTCACCAGCCTGTGACAGATGTGCTGTTTCTTGGAAGCCCCAAGCACCTGCCGTCACATTGCGCGTATGCATAAAATTGATGCGATTGCGTTTGAGAGCATATTCCGTCATGGCAAGGACATCATTTTTCGGATCAGAAGCATAGGATCCTACACACATGGTAATTCCATTGTGTTCTGAATCATAGAGATTCAAAAATCGTTCAACGGCTTCTTGACCAGTGATGATACGAGGTAATCCGAAAATTCCATACGGAGGGTCATCAGGGTGAATGGCCATTTTGACGCCAGCCTCCTCAGCCGTTGGTATAATCGCTTTGATAAAATACTCCAAATTCGCCCATAAATCTTCTTCAGAGATATTCTGACGATAATTTTCGATAATAGCCTTCATTTCTTCCTTGGAATAGGACGAGTCCCAACCAGGTAAATTCAAATCATCCGCCACAGGATCAACACCAGCCAAATCAGATTTAAGGAAAGCTAAAGAGGTTGAGCCATCTGGAAGTGGGTGGTGCAAGTCTGAACGGGTCCAGTCAAACACAGGCATGAAATTATAGCATACAACTGGAATACCTGCAGCCCCGACATTACGGATGGAAGTTTTATAGTTTTCGATTAACTCATCACGATTTGGCTTCCCTTGTTTGATGTCTTCATGGACAGGTATGGATTCGATAACCGTAATTTCAAGTCCTGCCTCTTCGACCATTTTTTTCAGTTCTAGAATGTTTTCTAGTGGCCAAGCTTGACCAACTGGTACATCGTAGACTGCCGTTACGATTCCCTGCATACCAGGGATTGCTTTAATCTCTTCCAGTGTCACAGGATCTTTTTTCCCGTACCATCGAAATGACATTTTCATGATTTACTCTCCTTTATTGTTCAAAAAATTCTTTGGCATTGTAATAGGATATGGCTTCTACAAACTGGCCTAAACGATTGTAATCTTCAGGCACTTCTTCATCAACAATCCATTGGCCAACATAGGTCGCTAAAATGCGTCTGAAATAATCATGCCGTTGATAAGATAAAAAGCTACGCGAATCTGTCAACATACCAACAAAATTAGCAAGCATGCCCTGTTCTGCATAGGCATTCATCTGGTCAATCATGCCCAACTTGGTATCATTGAACCACCAACCAGCACCAAATTGTAGCTGACTACGAAGCCCTTCCTCATTGGACTGGAAATTCGCCAAAGTATTGGCCAAAGCAATGTTGTAACTTGGATTGAGATTGTACCAAATCATTTTTGGAAAGGCATTTTCCTTGACCAAGTTATCTAACAAACGATTCAAATTCACAGTCAGACATGTCTGGTCTCCAATCGAATCCACACCTACATCTGCTCCAAGTTTTTCAAACAGTCCTGTATGGTTATTCCGTAAGGCACCAAAGTGAACTTGCGTCACAAAGCCATGTTTCTTGTACAATCTGCACAATTCTCTAAAGATAGCAGTCTGCCATTTATTGATACTGGATTGACCAGCTTCTTTACCTGCAAGTCTTGCTAGTAAAATTTCATCCAACTCTTCGAGGGTAGCCTCTTCATAGGAAATAGTCGTAAAACTGATGTCACTTGCTCGGCAACCATGTTGAGCAAAATAGGAAACTCGCTGACCTAGTGCCTCTACAAAACTTGCAAAGTCTCTTACTGCTACCCCTGTTACTTCCTCCAAGCGTTTCATAAATGGATTGAAATTTCGATGCTCGATAAAGGCTTCATCAGGGCGGAAAGTCGGTGCCACTACAGTATCTATGGTAGAGTCCTCAGCCAAGCGCTTATGCCATTCTAGTGTATCTAATGGATGGTCAGTAGTCCCAATAAAGGTCACCCTAGCATCCGCAATCAGCTTACGTGGACTAACTTGATGTTCTTGCAAATAAGCATTGAGCTGATGATAGAGTCGCTCTGCATTTTCTGCGGTCAACAATTCCTCAACACCGAAAACCTGGCGCAATTCCAAATGACTCCAATGATAGAGAGGATTTCCGAAAGCCCGTTCCAAGGTTCTTGCCCAGGCCTTAAACTTATCTAGTTTACTTGCTGAACCTGTGATTTCTTCTTCTGAGATACCATTAGCCCGCATCAAGCGCCACTTATAATGGTCACCCCCCAACCACAGATCAATAATATCTTCATAGACCTTATCTTCAAAAATTTCCTTCGGATCAAGGTGGCAATGGAAATCATAGATAGGAAGCTCTGCTATTTTCCCGTAAAGTTCCTTTGCAGGCTCATTTTTTAGCATAAAGTTTTTGTCATTAAAACTCATTTCATCCCTCCAAAGCTGCAACAAAACTGCGAGCAATCGTCGTTACACTTTCATAGCCTTCAGCCTGTACTCGACTTGCCAAAGCCGAACCTACTCCAACAGCACATGCACCGGCTTTTTTCCAATCTGCAACATTATCAACTGATACGCCACCTGAAGGCATCAAATCCACTTCAGGCATAGGTCCGTGAATATCCTTGATAAATCCAGGTCCCAACACACCGCCAGGGAAAAGCTTGATAATGGGACATCCCGCCTGGCTGGCTGTGACAATCTCTGTTGCAGTTGCACAGCCTGGGAAGTATAGCACTCCAACCTTTTTCGCCAAGTCTTGAATTTCCCTATCAAAATGAGGACTAACCAGGAAACTAGCACCAGCATCAATGGCCGCTTGTGCCAACTTAAGATTCATTACAGTTCCTGCACCGATGACTACGGAAGAATCGTCTGAGAACTCCTCTTGTAATTCTTTGATAACTGTCGCTGCATTTGGAGTCGAAAATGTAATCTCAATATTTCGAATACCTCCCAAAATCGCATGGCGAGCGATTTCTTTCGCATCTTCTTCATCTTTTCCACGAATTACTGCGAAAAAGTAATTTTCTTTTAATTGCTTTAACATCTTGACCTCCAATTAGAAAGCGTTGTCATTTATAGCTATAGTATACAATTCATCAGATGATTTGTCAAGAAAAATGCAAAAAATACCCAGAAAATTATTCTGGGCAGTCTATTTTGTGTTTCTATTTATGATCATTGAGACCCTGCATGGTCATATCTTTACCAAACCACTCACTCAATACAACCTGTCTTACTGCTATAATATGTGCTAGCATGCTATCATATGCTGCAACAGGATGACGTTGTTTGATAGCCATTAAGATATTCCTATGGGCCTGTAAACTATCTGTTTTCATCTGACGATTTGAATAATTTTCATTGATTAGATGGATAGACTGGTTAATGACAGGCATGAGACTTGTCATTGCCAGATTCCCACTCATCTCAGCTAACATACAGTGGAATTGTACATCCAATTCCAGATGCTTCGAATCTCCAGCAGCTACCGCCTCTTCAATAGCAAGGACAATTTCTTCTAGTCGAGCAATATCTTCGTCCGAGGCAAACTGTGCAACACGCTCCGCAATTCTCGGTTCAAGCAAATACCGCACTTCAAACAAATCTGTCGTCAACTTCACACGGTCTCTGACCAAAGAAAAACCTAAAGGATCCTCTGATACTCCCTTTTTGGAGCTGATATAGGTTCCCGACCCTTGGCGCACCTCCAGAATATTTCGAGTAGCCAAACTTCGAACAGCTTCACGAACAGTCGAACGTCCAACTTCTAAATCTTGGGCCAATTCATATTCATTCGGAAGCTTGTCTCCAACTTCATATCCTCTTTCCAAAATCAATTCCAATAAGCGTTCTGATGTTTTTTCTACCAAGGGTCTTGCCATATGTAACTCCTTCAATCTGACTTTCTATCTACCCCTATTATAGCCTAATTCTTCTTATAATGGTAGTTCGGAATGGCAGTCCAACGTTTCTTAATTTCTCTTACAATTTGCTTGGGTTGTCGATTTCTTGAGAATAATCCTTTATGGTTTCCTTGTATGCGAATGATACCAACTGTAGTTTCAAAATCTGCAAAATTCCATACCTGCTCACCAACTAAATTAGGAATAGAATCAAAGACGCGATGGTTCATATCATAGTAATCCACCTGAAATTCCTCTGTATAAGGAATATCCCACATCGAATGCAAACCTGGAAGAGTATCTGCACCATATTCCGTAATCAAAATTGGCTTGTCTGGATAAAGTCCTTGCCAGGTCTCTAATTCCTGTCTCAAGCCCTTTTCTGCTGCCTTCAAGTCACCATGTTCAACATACCAACCATAGTAACGATTGAGACAGACAACATCAACCAAATCCATAACCTCATCCTTATCAGGCGTTGCTGTCATAATATTGACCAAGGTCACAGGACGCTTAGAAGGATCTCTGTCCCTCATGCGCTGAATCAAAGGTTCAAAGTAAGCACGCGCGCCTTTTTCATGCCCTGCTGGCTCATTGGCGACGACCCACATCACTACGGATGGATGATTTTTGTCACGAGCTATCAATTCATCAATCACCAGCTCATGAGCCTCCTTGGTTTGCATAACTTCCCAAGTATTTTTTACTTCTTCAGAATCACCTGTCAAATTCAAGGCTGCATTGAAAAGCTGGAACAGACCAACTGCTGGCACTTCATCAATGATAACGATACCCAAACGGTCAGCCAGTCTCATCATCTCCTCTGAATAAGGATAATGCGATGTTCTAAAGGAATTTGCTCCAATATCTTTAAGCAAATTCAAATCCATCAGATTGGCTGCTTCATTGAAACCACGACCATTGATGAAAGTATCTTCATGCTTACCAAATCCCTTGAAATAGAACGGTTTTCCGTTGATGAAAAATTGCCCATTTTCAACCGCAACACTACGAATACCGAATTGTTCTGAGTAGGTATCGAGCAAGTTTTCTCCGTCAACTAATTCAACTTTAGCAGTATAGAGATAGGCATCCAAGACCTCCCAAAGGCGTGGATGTTCAATGACCATTTGCCCATTTTCAAGAAGACCTAGTTCCTGTCCCTCTTGATCTATAATATGAATACAAATTGAATCATAGTGACCAACTGCTTTCACATCAACATGTACTACTGCCTGAGTCAAATCTTGATTTAGCTCCGTCCGAATAACAATATCCTCAATTCTATTTTTGGGACGTTTATAGAGATGAACCGTCCGCTGGATACCAGCATAGTTGAAAAAGTCAAAATTTTCCTTGACGGTCTTCACAATTTGACCATTCTCATCCACTTCTTCACTATAATTCCCTACTGGGAGGGTTGTATAATTTAGTTCATTATTAGCACAAACTGTCAAACGGAATTGATCAGCATCGTATAAGTCTGATGGAACCAAGCATTCAAAAGGGGTAAAACCGCCCTTGTGCTCCCCGATTAGCTGACCATCTGCATAGACTTTGGCCTGATGTGTCACCGAACCAAAGCGTACAACTAACTCTTCATCATCAGCTACTACTGGAAGAGCTACCATCAGTTCATACCAATTATCACCGACAAAACGACGCTTTGCCTTATCGACAACAACATCATTGAAAGAACTCGGTACAACCATCACTTCATCTGTATCTAACAGAGTATGAACATCATTGTTCCCTTGCTTAAATTTCCATATTCCATTTAAGGAATAGACTGAGCGTGTTTTTGTTTGGATTGGATACAACATACTTTTTCCTTCTTTCTATCGTTTTATTTCACGTGAACCTTTTTTCAATAGCAAATCAATATCTGATTGACTGATGACATTAATGTCCCCTTCAATGGTATGTTTGAATTGAAAACTAGCCATCCCCAAGTCGACTATTTCCTGTGGTGTTTTTTCTTGCAAATAGCCCAAAATAATTCCTGCTGTAAAGGCATCCCCTGTCCCAACTCGGTCCAAAACTTGAATGGATTCTTTTTCCGTTTCATAAAGAATACCATCTTGATACAAGTATGCTTTCAGCAAATATTCATTATTGTAGGTCATTTCCCTCTGGGTAAAAGCAAGACCCTGCAAAGAATAGTTCTCTGCTAATCCTTTAACAACCTTCAGCAAGGTATCCTTATCTTCATAAGGACGTTCTAGTCCCAATTCATCCTTCAAATCTTTTCCAGATTCATTTAAAAGTTGAATAGGCTCTAGGCCAAAGCAGATATCCGCCAATTGCACAAAGGGAGATAGTTTTTCCCTTGCTTCTTCAAAAGAAGACCACAAACTTTCGCGATAATTCAAGTCAAAGGAAACCTTGACACCCTGCGCCTTTGCTATCTCCATTAAGCGAAAAGCTAGGCGATAAATATCTGGATTCAAAGCGACCGTTATACCACTGAAATGAAACCAATCGACACCGTCAAACATGCCTTCCAAATCATACTCTTCTTCCCTGGATAAGCTAAAGGCAGAATAATCACGGTCGTAGGTCACCTGACTGGGCCTGAGCGAAAAACCTTTTTGGTAGTAATAAAGTCCAAGCCTTCCTTTTTTCCGAATCAGATGCTTCTGTCCAATCTGCCGTGCAAAGAGAAAGTGTTCTGCCATTTTCCCAACTTCATTTTCCGGAAGTGCCGTCACCAACTCAACTGAATGACCAAGCTGAGCCAAGCTGGCCAAGACATTCAACTCTGAGCCACCAAATTGACATTCTAAACTAGATGCCTGTGTCAAGGTTTGATAATGTGGAGGTGATAGGCGCAATAAAACTTCCCCAAAAGCCAAAATTTTCTTCATACTGCCTCCTAGACGAAAGACCCAGCTGGAATCCTCCAGCTAGGTCGTTATTGTATTATTTATCGTCGTATTGGTCAACCTTATATTGAGTAACATCTACATAATCCATATCAGATAATGGAACATTTTTCGCGATTGCACGCACACGTTCTTCATCTGTAGCCGCTTTCATAACATGGATTTTCTCTTGAATACGAGCCATTTCTTCCCGATCAAGTTTGTAGAATTTCATCAAGAACAAGGATACGCTCAATACCGCTGCTGGAATCACTGTCAACAGGACAATCAAGGCCATTCTCAAATCTGTAGAGAAGGCAGTTTCAACAGTTGGGTATTCTTTGCCAAATCCAATCGCCGCTAATACAAAACCAACCACCATCGGAGCAAATGAAGAAGCAATTGAGTCCGTCAATGAGAAGATAGTGCCAATCATTCCTGACAAGTAACGACCAGATACTGATGTTTCATAGTCTGTAATATCCGCACCCATTGTCAATACCAAACCAGATGGAGCACTAGATGCGTAGCGAGCAATGATATAAACAACAAAGAAACCGATTGTATAGAGATTCCAATTTGACAGATCTAACATTCCTGGTTTAGCAGAAAGAAGCATAACTGCTAGAATGATGAGTCCTGTAATACCTAATTGCAATGCGGTTACATATGCAAAACGCAAACCTTTGCGACGAGCCAATTGCGCAGCACCTACTGTTACGAGAATACCTGGCAAAATCAACAGCATAGACATTTTTCCAGAAAGAGCATAGTCACCGAAGATAATACCATACAGCATAACCCCGATAACGGAATCTCCAAACAGTTGAGCAACAAATTTTACAAAGGCTGCAGAAATTGAAAGAACCTGCAAAGGTTTGTTTCCTTTGATGACTTTCCAGTAATCTTTCAACTTCGTTTCTTGTGTCTTCTCACCAAGACCAAAGTATTTCTTATTGTCTTTTTCCCAAATACCGATAATAGCAAGAATACCAAGAACAGCTGAAATAATGACTACACCAAGGAATAACTCTTGGAAGAATCCCGGGGTAAACCCACCATGTTTTGGAACCAAGGTTCCTGACACGACCACTTGGCTACCAGTCATCAACACAGTTGTGGCGATACCATCAACAATGTTAAAAATCGGACGTTGTTTTGGATCATTGGTAAGCGCTACTTGTCCTGCTTTTGTAATCGTCTGTTGCAATGAATAACCAATTTTATGGATAATTAAAACAACTAGGAATAAAGGTAGACGCAAACTTTCACTAACACCACTCAAGCCTAACATCATAAAGAGTGAGGAAGCTGTGATAATATTCCCTAAAACTAAGATTGGACGGTACTTACCAAACTTTGTATCAGTCTTGTCAATAAGAACACCAATTGATGGATCAATAAATCCATCGAAGATACGAATATATCCCATGAGCTGACTAACAAATAGCGCCGCTAAACCAAGTACCCCAGTCGATAAATAAGTCACAAAAGTGAAGGCAACTAAGTAGATATTGGTCGACGAATTATTCATCGCAAACAATATAATCTGCCATAATTTAGCCTTGTTATAAGTAACGTCTTCGACACGTTGCTCAACATGTTTTTCCATCGGAAAGTCCTCCTAAATTTTTCTACGATAAAATCGTAAGCGTTTTCTTTAACTATATTCTAATATTCATCTGATGATTTGTCAACAGTTTTTGTAAAAAATTTTAATTTTTATTAAAAAAAGACGATTTATCGCAAAAATCGTCTGATATATTCTGTTTTTTAACTCTTAATTCATCTGATAACTCCTACCCTAGTTAAGATGGATTTCCCCACTATGGTAGTTAATACTCAATCCACTCTGAACATTTGGCACAAAGACGTTGAATTCCAGGCTACCGTCTGACGATTTAGCCTCCAGGTGACTTCCTAGAGCAATCAGGTCATCATCATCCGCATAGATCAGTGTGACACGGTAGCGGACACGTTTGTTCTTGTCCAAGGCCCGGCGGACTTTTGTTTCATAGTAGTTTTGCCCAGTAGAATAATCCTCATAAGCCTGATTGGACCAGGCCGTTTGAGTGGCAATATTCTTGGGATTGCTGGTTGAGGCGTCAAATCCGTCTAAGCCACCAATCAAGGCATAGCCCAGCAAGTGCCCACGGTCCACCGCATGGTCGTATTCTCCTGGCAAATCATGAATCTGATGCCAGCCAGCCGGCGTCCAGGAGGTTCGCCCTTGGCCTGTCTGATCACGGTCCTTGTACTGACGCGTAGATTTAGCCATGAGGGCATTAGCGACAGTTGGAATCTCCTCGCCCTGTACCCGCTTGGTCTTATTATCCGCATAAGGTATACTGGAAACTGACGCATCCAAGTTGGTTTTATTATTATTGATAATGAAGGCACCGCCCCCATTCCATTGGATAGAGCCACCCAGTTGTTTCTTGGCCTCATCCGTCAATACACTGGACGCCAACTCCTTGTCGGGTGTTGATTGACTTGCACTGGACTGATTGACATAGTAGGACAAATCCTGACTTGTAGATGACGGCTGATTAAAAAAGTAACCTCCGCCGACCACCAAAATAGTCACCAGCAGGCTCAGCAAACTAGTCGCCTGTTTTTTCGTTTTATTATTCATCATTTCTCCAAAAAGAAAGTAGGCTACCCTACTTCCCTGTAAATTTATTAATCAATTCCTGCCATTTTTCAGGCGAAAGGACAGACCAAATATTGTCACCATCACCAATGACGCCATAGCCAATCATCAAGCCCACTGCAAACAGAAGGAACATGGCCAAGATGACCAGCAAGACAATCAATAATTGTTTTTTGATATACCCAAACTGTTCTTTATCCATTTTCTACTTCTCCACTCACGCGCTCAATATCTGCTCCCAATCTAGCTAATTTCTCATGGAAACGATAGTAGCCCCTGTCCAGATGACTGAGACGGCCAACAATAGTTTCACCTTCAGCAACAAGTCCAGCTAGAATCAGAGCAGCACTGGCCCGCAAATCAGTCGACATAACTTCAGCACCTTGAATTGGCTGACCACCAGTGATAATCGCTGTATCTCGCAAGATTTCTGAAACAACGTCCATCCGGCGCATTTCTTCCAGGTGCTGGAAACGATTTTCAAAAATAGTCTCAATCATGGTTGACTCACCTTTGGCAACGGCCATCAAAGCCGTAAATTGAGCCTGCATGTCCGTAGGAAATCCTGGATGTGGCATGGTTTTGACCGTCACAGGCTTGAGTTGTTCAACTTGCGAACGCACACGAATACCTGCATCCTCTTCTGTCACTTCCACACCCATTTCAAGCATTTTAGAAATAAGGGGTCGATTGTGCTCCCAGACGGCGTCTTTGACCAGGACATCACCACCAGTCATAGCAGCAGCCACCATAAAGGTACCTGCCTCAATACGGTCCTGAACAACAGGATGCTCTGCACCAGTCAATTCCTCCACACCGTGAATGGTCACCGTTTCCGTACCAGCTCCCTTGACCTTAGCCCCCATCTTATTGAGGAAGTTAGCCAAGTCAACGATTTCTGGCTCTCTCGCAGCATTTTCCAAGACAGTCGTTCCATTGGCTAGAGTAGCAGCCATCATCAGGTTTTGAGTAGCGCCGACACTTGGGAAATCAAGGTAAATCGTTGTCCCCTGCAAACGCTCAGCTGTCGCCTCGATATAACCAGCTCGTTGCTTGATTTTTGCGCCCATGGCCTGCAAACCCTTGAGATGCAAGTCAATCGGCCGGCTACCAATGGTGCAGCCACCAGGCATAGACACCTTGGCATAGCCATTTCGCGCTAAAATTGGGCCCAAAATAACAATCGAAGCCCGCATCTGACTGACGTATTTGTAAGGGGTTTCTGAGCTCAACTTACCGGTCGCATCAATATCGACCGTCTTAGTCTCCTCATCAAACTTAACACGAACACCGAGACCACGAACCACATTATTCATGGTATAAACATCAGACAAAATCGGTACCTGGGTAAAACGAGATTGACCATTTTTTGCTAAAACAGTAGCAGCCAAGAGTGGCAAGACTGCATTTTTAGCCCCTTCGATTTCAACCTGACCCTTGAGAGCAGCTTTCTGACCTCGAACAATAATTTTATCCATGAAATTCCTCTACTTTATGCAAAATTCGTACTGAAAGACCGACCTATGATTACTAACTCCAGGAAGAAGGTCGATACCAGGTAGCCCAGGGCAATTGCAAGAAATAAAATCAGCAAGTTAATTTTTGGCTGATTGTCTCCTGTCACCTTGAGCCAACGTGCCCAATCAACGGTTGTCACCAGAAGATGATGGGCCAAATAGATAAAAAGTATATGACTTAATAATTGTAAAATTGATGTCACCATGTTTCCATTATACCACGAAAAAAGGAAAGAGACCGAACTTAAGTGGCTCTATAATTTCTGTAGTGGGTAAATCCACTGTAGAGATTATGTAGCCTTTTTGAGTGTATACAAAAAATCCCATATGACCTATAATGAAAAGCAACCACACTCACATTAGAAAGACTCATATGGAACTACTTCATCATACCACAGAACTAATCGGAATCAAAGACAAAAACATCAAAATTCTCTTCGTTTTAAAACATCAGACCCATCTGGAAATTCGAGCAAGGCTGGATTATGACAGCCCTAGCTGTCCTCATTGCCAAGGGAAGTGTATCAAGTACGATTTTCAAAAGTCGTCAAAGATTCCGATTTTGGATTGTCAGGGCTTTCCGACCCTCCTCTTGCTTAAGAAACGACGGTTTCAATGCAAATCTTGCCAAAAAGTGACTGTATCTGAGACACCTCTAGTCAAGAAAAACTGTCAGATTTCCCAACCTATTTGGGAGAAAATCACACAACTCCATACAGAAAACATGACCAATATAGCCATCGCTAGGAGACTACATATCTCCGTGTCAGTTGTCCAGAGGAAACTGGCTCAATTTCAATTTGAGCATGATTTTATGACATTACCAAAAGTCTTGAGCTGGGATGAATTTAGTCGGAACAAGGGAAAACTCGCCTTTATTGCTCAGGATTTTGAGACGAGATCGATTGTGACCATTCTTGACAACAACCGCCAAACCACCATCAAGAACTATTTCTACAAGTATCCTAGGGCGGTCAGAGAAACTGTCGAGGTCGTAACAGTGGACATGTCGGGTAGCTATATTCCTATCATCAAACAGTTATTTCCAAATGCGAAAATTGTTCTTGATAGATTTCACATTATCCAACACCTGAGCCGTGCTATGATGACGACTAGAATTGATATTATGAAGACTTTCGATACGCGTTCCCTACCTTATCGATCCATGAAAAATCACTGGCGTATTCTCCAAAAAGATAGTCGTAAACTGTCTCTGAATCGCTTCTTTTCTCGCACTTTCGGGCAAACAGTAACACCGAAAGAGGTTGTCCAGAAGACATTGAATTTCTCTGTGGAACTGAAATTCTATTACGAACTCTACCAGGTCCTTCTCTTCCATTTCCAAGAGAAGAACTCGAAACATTTCTTCGAACTTCTAGAGGACAACCTGAATCTTGTCAATTCAACCTTTAGGACTGTTTTTAAGACATTTCTAAAATATAAAACTTACATCACGAACGCCATGGAGCTTCCATATTCCAACGCTAAACTGGAAGCGACCAATAAACTCATCAAAGACATTAAGAGGCAAGCATTCGGATTTAGGAACTTTACGAACTTTAAAAACAAGATATATATTGCTTTAAACATCAAAAATGAGAGAACGAATTTCGTCCTCTCTAGGTGTTAGCTTTTCATCTACCCACTACAGTTGACAAAGAGCCACTTAAGTCCAGTCTCCTAGTTATTATTAGTGTTTCCCTACACGGATACGGTTGATAGCCCGTTGGAGGGCAACGGTCGCCCGTTTCTCCAAGTCAGCATTTTGGGTCGTCTGCGCTTCTTGCAATTCACGCTCGGCCCGCAATTTAGCCCGTTCAGCCCGACTAATATCAATGTCCCGCTCCCGCTCAGCAGAATCCGAAACGACCGTAATCTGGTTTTTATTTACCTCGATAATACCACCGTTGACAGCAATCCAGTCAACGTGGTTTTCATCGTCAATACGACGAACCTTGATTTCATCAATTTCCAGTACAGCAATCAGTTCTTCGTGGCCAGGGTAGATACCCATTTCTCCTTCAGGAGTTTTAACCAGAATAAAAGCAGCATGGTGGTCATACTTGATACCATCAGGTGTCACGATTTGAACAGTCATTTGTTCCATAAGCCACCTCTAAAATCTCATTTTAGCAGCCTTGGCAACGACATCTTCAATGGAACCAACATTTCGGAAGGCATCTTCTGGCAAATGGTCATGTTTACCATCCAAGATTTCCTTGAAGCCCTTGACAGTCTCCTCAACCGGTACATAAGAACCTGGCATGCCAGTAAACTGCTCGGCAACGTTGAAGTTTTGTGATAGGAAGAATTGGATACGACGAGCGCGACCAACCAAGGTCTTCTCCTCATCTGACAATTCATCCATACCGAGAATGGCAATGATATCTTGCAATTCCTGGTAGCGTTGTAGGACACGTTTGACTTCCATTGCTACCTGATAGTGCTCTTCTCCTACAACTTCAGGAGCCAGGGCACGAGATGACG
The DNA here is from genome assembly GCF_043674095.1 of Streptococcus sp. A25. NCBI lineage: Bacteria > Bacillati > Bacillota > Bacilli > Lactobacillales > Streptococcaceae > Streptococcus > Streptococcus sp. A25. The sequence continues at coordinate 21,009 of NZ_JBIMJO010000008.1, read as the reverse complement.
ATGCCAATGGATCAACGGCTGGATAGATACCCAATTGGGTCAATTTACGCTCCAAGTTAGTTGTCGAATCCAAGTGGGCAAAGGCTGTTGCTGGAGCCGGATCCGTATAGTCATCAGCTGGTACGTAAATCGCCTGGATAGAAGTAACTGAACCTTTCTTCGTTGACGTAATCCGTTCCTGCAATTGACCCATTTCTGTCGCCAAAGTTGGTTGATAACCAACGGCAGACGGCATCCGACCGAGAAGGGCCGAAACTTCTGAACCTGCCTGCGTGAAACGGAAAATGTTGTCGATGAACAAGAGAACATCCTGACCTTCAACATCACGGAAGTATTCCGCAATGGTCAAACCAGTCAGAGCGACACGCATCCGCGCACCAGGTGGCTCATTCATCTGACCAAAGACCATGGCTGTTTTTTCAATAACGCCAGACTCTTTCATTTCCCAGTAAAGGTCATTTCCCTCACGGGTCCGTTCGCCAACTCCGGTAAATACAGAGATACCACCGTGTTCCTGGGCGATGTTGTGGATCAATTCTTGGATAAGAACTGTCTTACCAACCCCGGCACCACCGAAGAGACCGACCTTACCACCTTTCAAATAAGGAGCCAAGAGGTCAATAACCTTGATACCTGTCTCTAAGATTTCATTGGATGTAGACAATTCATCAAAGGTTGGTGCCTTCTTATGAATCGGTTCACGTTCTGCATCTTCTGCAAAAGGCTCATCCAAATCAATGGTATCACCAAGAACGTTGAAAACACGACCCAAGGTTTCCTTACCAACTGGCACAGAAATGGGACGACCGGTGTCCAAGACTTCCATACCACGAGTCAAACCATCTGTCGACTCCATAGCGATAGTCCGAACAACACCATCGCCCAACTCCAAAGCAACTTCAAGCACAACTTTCTGTTTGGAGTCATCATTTTTATATACAACCAGTGCGTTGTTAATCTCAGGTAGTTTGTCCTCAGCTGCAAACGCAACGTCTACAACGGGTCCGACAACCTGAGTAATTTTGCCTGAACTCATCTTATTTCCTCTATTTCTATTCTTTACCCAAATCAATCAAACTCAAACTAGGTTCCTATCTAGTCGTCTACTGAAATTTGATTTGTCCGAGTAAAACTACTAAAGGGCTGATGCGCCTGCTACAATCTCTGTAATTTCTTGCGTGATTGCAGCCTGACGAGCCCTGTTGTATTGAATGGTCAAATCATTGATGACATTTTTTGCATTATCTGTCGCAGTTTGCATGGCTGTCATACCAGCCGCATTCTCAGCCGTCTTAGCATCCAAAATAGCACCATAAATGGTTGATTCTGCATACTGGGTCAGGAGCTGTTCCAAAATCACTTCACGATTTGGCTCTAACTCAAAGGTAGCTGTGTAACCATCTGTTTCATGATAGTCCAAATCTTCTACTGGCAACATCTGCTGCACACGAACCTGACTGGTCAAGCTATTGACATGGTGGTTGTAACAAACATACAATTCATCAAACAGTTCATTTTTGTACATTTCAACAGACTTGGAAATGATTTTTTGAACTTCTTCAAAACTAGGATTATCAGCAATTCCCCGCAATTCAAAGACAGGATTGATACCACGCGCACGGAAAAAATCCGCACCCATACTGCCGATAGCAATAATGGCATACTCATCCGGTGAGTCATGGTCTTGATCAATCATACCCATAACAGCCTTCAGGATACTAGAATTATAAGATCCTTTGAGGCCACTATCGGATGTAATGACGATATAGCCTGATTTTTGAATCGGACGGCGGAGCAACATAGGGTGGCTAGTATCAGATGCAACCAATTCACCATGCAACAAGTCTGTTGTAATCTGACGAACCTTGCTAGCGTAAATCTGGAAGGATTGGGCTAGTTGCTCTGACTTAGCTAATTTTGAGGCCGAAACCATCTGCATGGCACCTGTGATTTGACTGGTTTTCTTAGTTGATGTAATTTTTGACTTGATTTCATTGAGAGAACCTGCCATATTTCACTCCTTTACTTAAAGACAGACTGGTCTTTGAAGGCTTGAATGGCCGCATTCAACTCATCTGTATCTGGAAGATCCTTTGTTGACCGAATAACTTCCAAGAGGTTATCGTAATGCAAATCAAAATAAGCATACAATTCTTCTTCAAAGGTCAAAATATCATCAATCGGCACTGAATCCAAATAACCATTAGTCAAGGCGTACAAAATCAAGACTTGTTTTTCAACAGGTAATGGTTTGTGCAATGGTTGTTTGAGAACCTCGACTGTACGACGACCACGGTTGAGTTTAGCCTGCGTAGCCGCATCCAAATCTGAACCAAATTGCGTAAAGGCCTCTAATTCACGGTAAGAAGCAAGGTCGATACGGAGAGTACCAGCCACCTTCTTCATCGCCTTAATTTGAGCCGAACCGCCGACACGCGATACAGAAGAACCTGCATCAATGGCCGGACGAATACCTGAGTTGAACAAGTCATCTTTGAGGAAAATTTGTCCGTCGGTAATAGAAATCACGTTGGTTGCGATATAGGCTGAAATGTCTCCCGCCTGTGTCTCGATAAATGGCAGAGCTGTAATCGAGCCTCCACCCAACTCATCAGATACCTTAGCCGAGCGCTCTAGTAAGCGACTGTGCAAGTAGAATACATCCCCTGGATAGGCCTCACGACCTGGAGGACGACGGAGCAAGAGAGACAATTCACGGTAGGCTACCGCTTGTTTTGACAAATCATCATAGACAATCAAAACGTGCTTGCCTTCGTACATAAATTCTTCCGCCATAGCAACACCTGCATAAGGGGCCAAGAACAAAAGCGGAGAAGGTTGCGATGCAGAGGCTGTTACAATAATTGTGTAGTCCAAAGCACCGTACTGACGAAGGGTTTCTACCTGTGTACGAACCGTTGATTCCTTCTGACCAATGGCCACGTAGATACAAATCATATCTTGGCCTTTTTGGTTGAGAATTGCGTCAATAGCTACAGACGTTTTACCCGTCTGGCGGTCACCGATAATCAACTCCCGCTGGCCACGACCGATTGGTACCAAGGCATCAATGGCTTTCAAACCTGTTTGCAAAGGCTCTGTAACAGATTTACGTTGCATAACACCGGGAGCTGGGTATTCAACTGGACGTGTCTTTGTCGTACGGATTTCTCCTAAGCCATCAACCGGTTGACCGAGCGGATTGATAACCCGACCAATCAAGCCTGAACCAACTGGTACTTCCATGATTTTACCAGTCCGACGGACCACTGAGCCTTCACGGATGTCTGTAAAATCTCCGAGAATGATGATACCAACATCATTGGTCTCCAAGTTTTGAGCCATACCAATAGTATCGTTTTCAAAAATCAGAAGCTCGCCACTCATGGCATTATCTAGACCCTGAGCACGAGCAATTCCGTCACCGATATAGGTCACTACACCTGTCTCAGTATAGTCAAAATCAGGCTGAAAGCCCTCTATTTGTTGTTTTAGTAAAGCGCTAATTTCTTGTGCATTAATCACCAAAAGAACACCACTTTCTATTTTCTAAAGTTTTTTCTTAACGTCATTCAACTGACTGCGTACACTGGCATCAATGACCTTGTGGTTGACCGTCACAATAAAGCCCCCAATCAAAGTCCTATTCAGCTCTTCAACAATACTACGAACACGAAGAGAAAAACGTGTTTCTATCAGTCGACGAAGACGCTCTTTTTGTTCTTCTGTCAGCGGATAAACTGAAACCACATGGGCCTCAAATTCATTTTTAAACTTACTAATTTGTAGCTGAGCACGTTCCAGTGTTTCCAAGAGCAAATCAGCATGCCCATCTCGAATCACATCTTCGATAAGGTCATTGATTTGCCCAAAACTGGACTGACGCACAGTCCGAACGAATTCAGCCTTCTCTTCTTTAGAAACAGTCGCTGACAACAAGAGACGATTGAGCTTACTATCATGAATAATGGAAATCAAGGCTGAAATTTGGTCATACATTTCCCAAATCTCTTCATGATCACTAACTTTTTCAGCAAATGATAGAGCATACTTTTGCACCAGGGCATTTTCTCTAGCGTTCATCTACTTGTCTCCTAGTTTATCCAAATAACGATCAATCAATTGACTATGGGCCTGCTGGTCCAAATCTTCCAAGATAATCTTTCCAGCCAAATCAACTGCCAACTCCGCTACCTGTACATGCAGGTTTTCTTGAGCTTCGCGTCTTTCTGCCTCGATTTCAAGCTGAGCCTTTTGTTTCAAACCTTGAATTTCAACATCAGCTTGTTCCAACATGCGCTTCTTCTCTAATTTTGCACGTTCAACAGCATCTTGAATGATTTTTTGACCTTCGATACGGCCTTGAACCAACTCATCTTCTCTCTGTTGTACAAGGTTAGAAGCCTGCGTTAATTTTTCTTCCGCACTATCAATATCATTGGCAATCTTAGCAGCACGTTCTTCAAAAATTCCAGTAATCTTGTCCCACGCAAATAGGCGAATTAAGACGAGCAGAACAGCAAAAGATGCTGTTACCAGAATAAAGTTCCCCAAAACTGTACTTGATTGCATTGCAATAAGTGTTACCATCTTTTCATATTCCCTTTCTTACTCTGCCACACTACTAATTTTCTTGTTCAAATACATAGACACCAGCATGACAAATACATAGGATTGCAAGCAGGAGATGAACACAGAAAAAGCAGTCCAAATGACGTTTAAGCCAAATGCGATAGGATAAACGAAGGCGCCTTTTTGAGATAATTGCAAGAGGAGAGAAACCAATACTTCCCCCGCATAGATATTCCCATATAAACGGAGTGCAAGAGAAGCCAGATTAGTCACTTCTTCCAAAATATTCATTGGAGTCATGGCCCATGGCGTTACAAATGCTTTCAAATACTCCTTAAATCCGCGACGACGAATACCTTCGACATGACAAAATACCGTTGCAACGGTAGCAAGACCAAAGTCGTAGGCCATATTGGCTGTTGGAGAGGTCCATAGATTCTGTCCTTGAGCGGTTTCAATCTTTGTCATCAAACCAAGGTTATTGGCAACCAAAAGAAATGTGAAGGCTGTAAAGAAGAAAAGTGCATAGCGTTTTGCATTTTCATCACCCAAATTTCCCTTAGTAAAATTGATAACTAGTTCATACACGTACTCCAAAACATTCTGTTTTCCTTTTGGCTTCAGTTCCATTCGACGACTGGCCCAAAAAACAAGTAAGAAAATAACGGAAATGGTTATAATAGAAACCAATACCATGGTCAGGTCAAAGGTTATGGGACCAAGGGTAAGGGTTGGACTTAAATGTTCTTCCAATGGAGGTTCCCCCCTTTTCTATTTCTCTATTTTCTACTATTTCAAGACAAACATCATAGCCAAGGTTACGAAGAACGTTCCCTCGATAAAGGCAACACCCAAGAATACACCAGCCATTAACTTGCTTTGCATTTCTGGTTGACGTGCAGTCGAACTAAGGTAAGAAGCTACCAACAGTCCCTCACCAATACTTACACCAAGACAGGCTAAACCTAAAGCCAATGCGCCTAAATTCATAACGAATTCTCCTTTTAAAATTTTAATACCATGTAAGGATACTCCTAAAACATCTATTTGTCAAGAAAATACCGTCATTGGAAGCGTTTAATTCGCTTTAATTAATCAAAAAGAAAAGACACTTTTGTCCTTTCTTCCTATTTAATCGACACTTCAAAATGATTTGTTTCCTCAATAAATCGCTGTGCCATTTTTTCACGATTGATTTGTTCAGTATCCAGGGTAATAGCATGGTCTGAAACCAAGTCCGTATCCGCAAAGAATTCGATATGATTGGCCAGATTGTATAAATGAACCGGAGCATCTCCACCAAACTCTCCATCTAGGTTGAGCAAGAGGCGACTGGAATTGTCCAAGTGCTTGATAGATAAGCTCCTGGTCTTGATATACTCGACCAAATTGCTATCTACATGCTTGCCACCGTCCAAGACCTGACGAATCAGATGTAGAATTTCAAAGAGATTGCCTGTTTTCACCATGAGTAAGGTAAAATTGCCGTCATCCAGCTTGGCATCCGGTACAATTTGCTCAAATCCTCCGATAGAATTGGTCAGGGCCACAAAAATCATGGAGACAGACCCTTCAAAAATCCCCTTGTCATGTTGGACACGAACCGGTGTAAACTGGACCTGCGGCAATAGTTCTGCCCCCTTGACCACATAGGCTAGGTAGCCAAACATGGTCTTGAGCTGGCTAGGCACACTGTAAGTCAATTCAGTCAAGGTGCCCAGGGCAGCAATATTGATAAAGTAATGCTCCTGGGAATAGCCGTTCTTCACGTTCTTAGCCAGACCAATATCCATTAAAATGGTCTGATTTTTTCCAATCAACTTGGCTGCCTCAACTGGATTTCCCCGTGGAACCTTTAAGGCACGGGCATAGTCATTGGTCGTTCCCGTTGGAATAATCGCCATACGAGGTCGTTTTTCAAGCGGAGCAATGCCATTGACTACTTCGTTAATAGTGCCGTCACCACCAGCAGCAATGACCAAGTCAAATCCAGCCAGGGCTGCCCGTCTAGCCTCGTTTTTAGCTGAATCTTTTTCTGGAGTAGTCTGAAAGGCAGAGGTTTCATAACCAAATCCTTCCAAAACATTCAGCACTTCTGCTACATTTTTCTTCATGATTTCTTGTCCCGAGGTCGGGTTATAAATCAATCTTGCACGTTTTTGTTCTTCCATGATTCCCTTAGAGGCTCTCTAACCAGGCCTCGTCTCTTATTTCAATTCCTAATTCTTGGGCCTTGGCCAACTTACTTCCAGCATCTGCGCCAGCGACGACTAGATTGGTTCTCTTGGAAACAGAGCCAGCTACATTAGCACCCAAAGCCTCCAGTTTGGCCTTTGCCTCACTGCGTTTCATCCGTTCCAACTTACCTGTCAAGACAACCGTCATGCCAGATAAAGCTGCATCCGTCGCTACTTGTTGACCTAAATAGGCTAGATTGACACCGGCTTCTTTCAGTTCGCTCAGCAATTTCTGTGCACCTTCGCTAGAGAAATAAGTTACCAGCGATTGGGCGATGACCTGTCCCAAACCTTCTAGGCCAGAAATAGTTTCCAAGTCAGCCTGTGCCAGATTTTCCAAATCACCCAAGGCATTCAGCAAAATCTTACTAGCCTTGCTACCAACGTGGCGAATGCCCAGGCCGAATAGCAAGCGCTCCGCTGAATTGTCTTTCGATGCCTGAATAGCCTGATAGAGTTTTTCAGCTGATTTTTCCTTGAAACCTTCCAAGGTCAGCAAATCTTCAACTGTCAGCTTGTAGATGTCTGCCACATCATGGACCAGACCAGACTGGTAGAGTTTTTCTACAATCGAAGTCCCCAAGCCGGCAATATTCATGGCATCTCGGCTGGCAAAATGCTCTAGCTTGCTCATGAGCTGGCTTGGGCAAAGGGGATTGATACAGCGTAGGGCCACCTCGTCCTCATAATGCTGCAAGTCACCTGAACAGCTTGGACAAGCAGTTGGTATTGGCATTGGTTCTTGGTGATTTCGGTAGTTGTCCACGACTTTGAGGACAGCTGGAATGATGTCACCGGCCTTATAGACGATAACCGTATCGCCGATTCTGATATCTTTTTCAGCAATATAGTCGACATTGTGGAGTGTGGCGCGGCTAACAGTGGTTCCTGCCAATTGAACTGGGCTGAGGTTGGCTGTCGGTGTTACCACACCAGTCCGGCCGACTGTCCAGTCGACAGACAGGATTTCCGCCTCTTTTTCCTCAGCTGGGAACTTATAAGCCACCGCCCATCGGGGCGCTTTGACAGTGAAGCCCAATTCTTCCTGGACAGCTAGGTCATTAACTTTGATAACGATACCATCTATCTCATAGGGCAAACTGTCTCGCTGCTCTGCCATTTTTTCAATAAAAGCCCAAACAGCGTCCATATCAGCCGCCAACTGATAGTCGTGGTTGGTCACAAAGCCAAGTCTGTCCAGCTTGTCAAGGACCTCCGACTGGCTGGTCGCCTCTGTCGGACTGGCCTCCTGGTAGAGGAAAGTCGCGAGTCCACGCTGGGCAACGACACCTGTATCCAGCTGGCGGAGAGTTCCTGCAGCAGCATTACGAGGATTGGCAAACTCAGCCTCACCAGCCTCCTGCCTCTGGGCATTGACCTGTTCAAAGGAAGTCTTAGGCATGTAGCACTCGCCCCGAACAGTCATGTCGATAGGCTCTGGCAGGGTCAGCGGAATATCCGCCACACGCTTGAGGTTTTCCGTGATATTTTCACCGACACTGCCGTCTCCACGGGTAGCACCGACCACCAGCTGGCCAGCCTCGTAGGTCAGGGAAATGGATAGACCATCAATTTTCAACTCACAAATATAGCTGGCACCTGGAAATTCCTTGCGGACACGCTGGTCAAAGGCGTCCAACTCCTCACGAGAAAAAGCATCCTGCAAGCTAAAAAGGGGATAAACGTGGCTGTATTTTTCAAAACCGTCCAGGATTTTTCCGCCGACACGGTGGGTCGGACTGTCTGGCAAGACCAGTTCTGGGCGGGAACTTTCTAATTCCACCAATTCACGATAAAGCTTGTCATATTCAGCATCGGACACGCTTGGTTTATCAAGTTGATAATATTCTTTGGCATACTGGTTGAGTAGACCCACTAATTCTGTCATTCTTGTCTTCATAAGACCTATTATACCATGAACTAGGATTTACATTGTAGAAAAAAGGCCGATTTAAACCGACCTCAAGTACTATTTATATCCCTCTGCTTTCGACAAAGTCTTTGAACAATTTTACCGCCTCAACAGTTCTGTGATCCATAAATAAACTTGTATCAGTGTCCATTTCCTGAATGGATGCTATGTCGTCTTCTGTCAAGGCAAAATCGAAAATGGCGAAGTTTTCTGCCATGCGTTCTTTTTTGACAGACTTGCAGTTTGAAGCAATTCCTCTTTGAAATAGCCATCGAAGAATGACCTGAGCAACTGATTTTTGATATTTTTGACCAGTCCCTCTCTAACTTGCCTACTCTGCCGTTTTCCAGAGAGGAGCTAGCCATAGCTGTACCAAAAGGCCATGAACTAGCCAAGCGGTCAGCTGTAACTTTCGTAGAGATAAACGGCTACAATTTCCTGCTCAAGACCAATCTGGGCTTTTGGAGACAACTTTGCTATGACAAGATGCCCCAGTCTAAATTTTTCGTCCAGGAAAATGACTTTGCCTTTCAGGAGCTGGTCGCCAATTCTTCCCTACCCCACTTCACGACCAACCTGGTGAAGACCGATAAGGAACGGGTGGTCATTCCTCTTACTGACGACGAGGCAGGCGTCACCTACCACATTTATTGCCGAAATCCAGACCTTTACCAGTCATTAAAGCAAGCTCTGAATCAGGATGACTATCCATTATTTTGATATTTTTTGGTAAAAAAAGTATAATGAGGACAAAGTCATTCAGTTTGCTTATAGTATTTGCTTCAATAGTCCTGTGTGCTGAGCAAGGTTTGAAATAAGACTTGCGACAGCAAGTATTATTCGCAGAATACGGCAAGATGACTTAACGACGCAAAAGAAGATAAAATGAGTGACAAAAAGATGGAGGTGCCGTATGGCCATAACATACAAACGACAAGATGATTTGGATAAGATGCTGGAAGAATTTGCATCCTTTGATCAGCTGGAAAAAGTCGAATTTCCAGAGCCAGAAATTGATTCCGAAGAAGAAAATAATAAGAAAAAGTGAATTTTCTGACAATTTATGCTATAATGTACTTTATACTGAACAGATTGGAAATTGTCTATGTCATCACACGTATTATTTACTATTTTTGGTGCAAGTGGCGACCTCGCCAAACGCAAACTCTATCCATCACTTTTCCGCCTCTACAAGGCTGGACACTTGGCTGAAAATTTCGCCGTTATCGGAACTGCTCGCCGTCCTTGGACCAAGGAATATTTTGAATCGATTGTCATCGAATCCTTGGAAGATTTACCAGATACACCACGTCAAGCTCACGAATTTGCCAGCCATTTCTACTATCAAAGCCATGATGTCAACGATACGGAGCATTATGTTGCCCTGCGCAAATTGCAGGAAGATTTGGGTCAGCAATACGACACTCAGGATAACAAGATCTTTTTTCTATCTATGGCGCCAGAATTTTTCGGAACCATTGCTAAGCATCTTAAATCTGAGCAAATTGTCAACGGTAAAGGTTTTGAGCGCTTGATTATCGAAAAACCATTCGGTAGCAGTCTTGAAACAGCAACCAAGCTCAATGAAGAACTGGCTGATGCCTTCGACGAAGACCAAATCTACCGTATCGACCATTATCTTGGTAAGGAAATGGTGCAAAACATCTTCGCTGTCCGCTTTGCCAATATCATTTTTGAGCATATTTGGAACCGCGACTATATTGACAATGTCCAAATCACTTTCGCTGAAGCCATTGGTGTGGAGGACCGTGGGGGCTACTACGACCATTCAGGTGCCTTAAAAGACATGGTTCAAAACCATGTTCTTCAAGTTCTTTCCTTGCTAGCAATGGACAAGCCCGCTAGTTTTAAGGAACAAGACGTTCGTGCTGAGAAAATCAAGGTTTTCCAAAACTTGCGTCAGCAAACGGACGAAGAACTCAAACGCAACTTCATTCGCGGACAATATGCTGCGGGTAGCATCGACGGTAAGGACTACATTTCTTATCTCGACGAGCCAAATATTGCTGAAAACTCGCAAACTGAAACCTTTGCAGGCGGTGTGTTCTTTGTTGATACAGACCGTTTCCGCGACGTGCCATTCTTCTTCCGCACAGGGAAGCGCCTGACTGAAAAAGGCACCCGTGTGACCATTACCTTCAAACATACGGAAGATATTTTCGGCGAGCCATCTGAGGCCAACGAATTGACCATCTACATCCAGCCGACCGAAGGATTTGCCTTGACCATCAATGGTAAGGAAGTTGGCTCAAGCTTTGCGCTTACACCTGCCAAACTCAATTTCCGCCACAATGCGACAGCACTTGGCAATTCGCCAGAGGCCTACGAAAAACTCTTCTTTGATGTCTTGAATGGCGATTCGACCAACTTCAGCCACTGGAAAGAAGTCAAGGCCAGCTGGACTTTGATTGACCGTGTGGTCGAACTTTGGAAAACCAACCAAGTCCCCCTTCACACCTATCCTGCCGGTTCTATGGGACCTGATGCCGCTTTCGACTTGCTCGACAGCTACAGCAGAAAATGGGTCTGGACACCAGATGTTTGGTATCGTGAGCGTGGCTTGTTGTAAGATAAGAAAAACTGGAGCAATCCAGTTTTTTTAGGAGATGTTATGAACACAATTATTCAAGAAATTTTAGAAAAGTTAGAAGACGCTAGTCACGCTGGTACCCTCAAGCGCTATGCTAAAACTCAGGAAATCCAGCCCTACTACGGCGTTCCCATGGGTGCCATTTCTGGTATTGCCAAGGCTTATAAAAATCGATTGGACTTGTTTGCTCCACTCTGGAAAACAGGTGTCCTAGAAGCTCAATACCTAGCTATTCAACTGGCTAAGACTAAGCCTGACCAGCTTCCCCAAGCTGACCTAGAGAATTGCCTCAATGAACAAATTTCGGTCAATGTGCTTGATAAGCTGGCTTCCATCATTCTCAGCAAACGAAAAGACAGCAAGGATTGGGAAGAATACTTGCTTGCCAAAGACCATGCTATTTTTCAACGCCTAGGTTGGTTCCTCCGCGCCAAATACTTTGCCGGCAAATTAGCTTCAAATCAAGAAATCGAAGCAACCCTAAACTATATAAACAATCATCTACAAACCGCTCACACGCTTATCCAATGGACCATGAATCAATGTTTGGTAGAAATTGCAGTTGCCTATCCTGACTACCTTGAACAAGGCCTTGCAATCGGTAAGAAGTTGGCTGTTTATGCGGATATGAAGGTGCCAAAAGGCTGTACTTCTGCCTATGCACCTGATTGGATTGAGGCATTGTTGAGGAGGAAATGAGATGAAACATAAAGGAACTCAGATTTTAGAAACAGAACGTCTGATTTTACGCCCTTTTCAAGCAAGCGATGTTGAATCAGTATTCCAAAACTGGACTTCAGATGATAAGGTGACTACCTATCTGACCTGGCCAACTCATCAGACACTCCAAGATACTGAAGACTATGTCCAGTTTTGTCTTCAATCCTACTCGCAAAAAAATAGCTACAGGTGGGTGATCGAGCTCAAAGAAAGTAAGCAACCTATTGGAGATATTTCCGTTGTCTGTCTAGATGAACGGGTACAGTCTGCTGAATTAGGTTGGGTGTTAGGTAGCAGGTGGTGGGGCCAAAGTTATATGGCCGAAGCTCTTGAAGCTATTAATCACTATTTATTGGAGGAAGTGGGTTGTTTACGGATTACAGCTGTTCACGATAGTGAGAACCGTCCGTCTGGTCGCGTCATGGAAAAAGTCGGCATGACCTACGAAGGAACTCTCCGCCAAGCCGCTCGAAACAATCGTGGTATTGTAGATATTGCCATTTACTCCCTACTGCATACAGATAAGAAAAGTCGCTAGTTTTTCAACTAACGACTTTTTTTCAATATTACACCAATCCCTCTAAAAGTCCACGCATGAACTCTTCGGATTTAAATTCTCCAATGTCATCGATTTTTTCACCAAAACCTATCAGTTTAACAGGAATATCCAACTCCTGACGAATAGCAAGAACGACGCCACCTTTTGCAGTACCGTCTAGCTTGGTCAAAACAAGACCTGTCAATGGAGTAATTTTCGCAAATTCCTTGGCTTGACTGAGGGCATTCTGCCCTGTTGAGGCATCTAGTGCCAAGAGGGTCTCATGCGGTGCATCAGGTAGGGTCCGTTTGATGATGCGACCGATTTTTTCCAGCTCTGCCATGAGGTTTTCTTTATTTTGCAAGCGACCTGCTGTGTCAATCATGAGAATATCCACACCTTCTGCCACGGCACGTTTGACCCCGTCAAAAACCACGCTGGCTGGGTCTGACTTTTCAGGACCAGTGACTACAGGCACATCAACACGGCGTCCCCACTCGACCAGCTGGGCTACCGCACCAGCACGGAAGGTGTCCGCCGCAACCAGCATAACCTTCTTGCCAGCCTGCTTGTACTTGTAGGCCAACTTACCGATAGAGGTCGTCTTTCCAACCCCGTTGACACCGACAAAGAGCATGACAGTCAAATCATCTTGGAAGTTGATTTGCTCGCTGAACTGGCCATCTTTTTCGTAAATATCGACCAATTTTTCGATGATAACCCGACGGAGTTCCTCGGTCTTTTTGGCATTTTGGAGCTTGGCTTCATAGCGGAGCTCCTCTGTTAGCGTAGAAGCAACCTGCACCCCTACGTCTGACAAAATCAGCATTTCTTCCAACTCTTCGAAAAATTCCTCATCAACCGAACGGAAATTAGCAAAGAATTCATTGAGCCTTGCTCCAAAGCCTGTGCGGGTCTTTTTCAAGGTCCGCTGGTATTTGTCCTGCTCACTTTCTTGCTCTACTGGAACAACTTCCTCAACAGGCTCTTCTTTGGCCTTGGTTTGAATAGCTGGGTCAAGCCCCAGCTCCTGTGCTTCTTTGACACGGGCCGCAGCAGCCTCCTTGGCAGCATAATACTGGGCCATCATATCCAAAGTCCGTTGTTTTTGCGCCTCTTGCTCCGGTGTCAAGACCGGCTCAGCGCTTGGTTCAGCCTGCGGTTCATCTGTAACTTGGATGTCCGAAACTTCCTCATCTGGCACAAGGCTCCCCGCCCCTTGTTCTTCTTGAACAGGCTCTACCAGACTCTCCTCAGTGTTTTCTTGCCCATCCGAAATTTCTTCTGTAACTTCTTCTGCAACAGTCATCGGCTGAGCAATATCCTGCTCAATGTCTTGCTCTTCAACAAGATTATCCAACTGCGTCTCTTCTGACGTCGCTAGATCCTGCTCTTCGGTCTTTTGTCCAAATAATCGATCAAATAATCCCATACTAGTCCTCGTTTAATACATAATGTTCGATTGCCCAGGCAATCCCATCCTCATCGTTGGTTTTTGGCAGAACAAGCTTGGCTGCCGACTTGATTTCATCAGTTCCGTTGGCCATGGCAACTCCCAAACCAGCCCACTCAATCATAGAAAGGTCATTGCCCTCATCGCCACAGGCCATCACTTCCGACTGGTCAATGCCCAGATGCCCAATCAATTTTGCTAACCCATTAGCCTTGTGTACGCCTTTGGGGCTCCATTCTAAGAGAATATCCCGCGATTTGAAAATCTCGAATCGCTCATACAATTCCGCAGGGATTTTCGGAATCTGTTCATCCAAGAAATCCGCCGCCACTGCTGAAACCGCCTTGTTGTAGGTCAAATCAGTTGGCAAGTCCGCATCGGTCGTTTCAATCTTATTCAGCAAGGGATTGGCAGTCAGATAGAGAGATTCATTGGCTGCCGGAAGAGAATAGACATCCCCACCATAGAGAACATCCAAAGGCAGGTCCAACTGATTTGTCACCTGACGAATGGCACGAACATCGTCGATGCTAAAGCCTGTTTTATCCAAAATGCGGCCTGTATTTTCCTGTACCAAACCACCGTTGAAGGTAATGGAGTACTGACCTTCGCCCAGCAAATCCAACTCCTCCAAAAACGTTCCTATGGCTTGCAGGGGGCGCCCTGTTGTCAGAACGACGTACACACCCTTGTCACGCGCTGCTCGCAGGGCTTTTTTATTTACCTCTGAAATCCTCTTATCAGACGTCAACAAGGTTCCGTCTAAATCGAGTGCAACTAACTTAATTGCCATATACTACCTCCTCCAAATAGGTCAAAACTGCATCGTCATTGCAGTGACCGATAATCTTATCTGCGACTGCCTTGACTTCAGGGCGAGCATTCTCCGTCGCAATGGCCAGGCCAGCAAATTCCAGCATTTCCAGGTCATTTTGATTGTCCCCGAAAGCTGTTACATCCTCTGCCGTCAATCTAAGATGCTGACAAAGATGACCGAGACCGACCGCCTTATGCACACCTGATAGGATAATGTCAATAGAGGTAAATCCTGTCGTTACCGCTGAAAGATTGCCAAAATGCTGGTTGATCCAATCCTGGGCCTGCTGGCGTTTTTCCTCCGCAACATAGACGTTGAGCTTGATGACCTCCTCCGTCACCTGTTCAAAAGAAGCTATCAGACGAATATCTTGATAATAGCCCGACAAATCACGCAAAAGATCGTCCTCAACAGCTTCCAGCATATAAGAACCCGACAAACTAGACAGGGTGACATGGTGAGCTTCCACAATGCCACTAGCCACCAGCTCCTCAATCAGCCTCAAATAAACCGATTTCGGAATGGGATTGTCCATAAAAATCAGCTCATCCTGATAGGACACAACCGCCCCATTTTCCGCCACAAAGGCAATACGATGTTCAAATCCTGTAAAAACTTGCTTCAAGCTGGGGTAGGACCGACCGCTGGCAGCCACAAAAAGATAATCCCTATCCTCAAAAGCATCCAATAGCCGGCCAAACCGCTCCTTATCAAAGCTATGGTCCTCTCGCAAAAAAGTCCCATCCATATCACTAGCAAATACTTTCTTTATCATAGTTTCTCCACATCTTTCAGTTTGACGGACACAATCTTGGACACGCCCGACTCCTGCATGGTCACACCATACATGGCATCTGCCGCCGCCATGGTCCCCTTACGGTGGGTCACGACGATAAACTGGCTCTCCTTATCAAAACGATTGAGATAATCCCCGAAACGCTTGACATTGGCCTCATCCAAAGCCGCCTCCACCTCGTCCAGAATAACAAACGGGATGGTCTTGACACGGATAATGGAAAATAGCAGAGCCAGAGCCGAGAGGGCCTTTTCGCCACCAGACATAAGGTTGAGCGACTGGATTTTCTTCCCCGGAGGCTGGACAGAAATTTCCACCCCCGCAGTCAAAATATCATTGTCAGTCAGTATCAAATCCGCAGAACCTCCGCCAAACATCTTTCTGAAAGTCTGCTTGAAACTACCGCGAATTGCCTCAAAGGTAGCCTTAAAGCGTTCCTTGACCTCGTCATCCATCTCATGAATGGTCTCCAGCAGTAAATCACGCGCCGACAAAATATCTGCCCGTTGCTCATTAAGGAAAATCAAGCGATTGTTGACTTCATCGTACTGCTCAATAGCATCCAGATTGATAGGTCCTAGCGCTCGAATAGCTCGTTCCAAATCCTTGAGCGCCTGCTCAGCCAGTGGCAAATCCTCAACAAGTCTTGCCTGAGACTGGGCCGCCTCAAAGGTCAGTTTGAATTGCTCGGTCAGATTGGTCAATAAATGACGCAGTCTGTCACCGACTTGCTCCACATCGGCCTCCAACTTGGCCTGCTTGCGAATGAGGTCGTCATTCTTGGCACGCGCCTGTTGCAAATGCCCTTCCAAATCCTCAAATTGCCCCTCAATATCTTCTAATTCAAACTTGAGGCGGATGAGAATCTGATTGGTATCAGTCTGCTTGGTCGTCGCGGCCTGCAATTGTTCCACCAGAACATCCAGACTGGTATCTTCCAGGGCAACCAATTTTTGGTCAATGACATCCTGCAACATCAGGATTTCCTTTTCAATCGCCACTTGTTCGTCCTGCAAACGGCGGAGATCCGTCTGTTCAAAGCGCAGTTGACTGGTCCATTCCGTCTGTTCCAAGGTCAACTGACCCTTCTGATTGCGCAGGCGCTCCAAACTTTCTTGGATGCTGTCGCGATCGTCCCGCACCTGTTGGATTTGCTCTTCTAATTGTGCTTTTTTCTGGTTTAAACTATCAACCAGTGTAATTTCCTTGTCCGCCTGCTCTTGCAATTCTGAGAGGATTTCTGGACTGACTTGGCTGATTTGCAAGTCATAGCGCGCTCTTACCTGACCCAAGTGTTGCTCGGCTTGTTCCAGATGGATCTGAGCAGATTGTTGGGCCAGACGCGCCTCCTCACCTTGAGATTTAATTTCTTCAAGCGTTGATCTTGTCTGGTCCAAATCTTCTTTTCGGCTGGCAACAAGGCTTTCCTGCTCCTTCTGCTTACGAGACAGCTCTGCTATTTCGCCCACAAGGGCATCCAATTCCGGCTTGATAAAGGTCGTATTGTTGTTGCGGTTGCTACCCCCGGCAAAGGCACCACCGGGACGGATTTCAGAACCATCCATAGTGACTATCCGCACCTGAAACTTTGTCGCTCGCGCCGCTTGATTGGCTTGATCAATGGTCTCAAAAATGGCAATGGTGCCCAGTAGATTTTGGAAAATATTTTCCAAATGTGCTTGGTAGGTCACCAAATCACTGGCCATGCCCAAAAAACCGGGTGTCGCCTGCAAAATTGCCAGCTGCTGATTCGCCAAACTACGAGGTTTAATGGTCGTCAAGGGCAGGAAGGTCGCCCGACCCTGACGCTTGTCTTTCAGATAAGCGATTGCCCGCTTGGCAGTCGACTCATCCGCTACAATGACGTTCTGGCCGGCACCACCCAAGGCGATTTCCAGTGCCATCTGATAGCGTGTATCAAAGGTCAATTGCTCGCTGACCGCACCAATAATGCCACCGATAGTCGGTGCTGCCTGCAAGACCGCCTTGACACCTGCATAAAAGTTTGAATGATTTTTTAAAATGGCCTCTAAACTTGACTGGCGCGCCTGCTTAGACTTAATCGCATCCAAGAGGTCGAACATAGCCGACTGTTGCTCCTTGTAAGCTTGCTCCGCTTGGCTCACCTGCATTTCTGCCTGACGGTAATCGGTCAAGAGGTCTCGCAAATGCTGTTCGGTCTCGGCTAATCTGGTCTGACCGGCTGCCTGCTCTTTCTCTGCTGTCTCTTTTTCAGCCTGCAAGCGGGTCAATTCCTCCGACTTGCTTTCTGATAGGCTGATTTGATTGGCAATGTCCTGCTGCAATTTAGTCAAGTGGTTGGACGCCTCCGCCTCCGCCTGCATAAGGGCTACATATTGCTCCCGCAGATGGTCCAAGACTTGGTCTGGATCTTCTGAAAAATAAGAAATTTCCTTGTCCACGACCGCAATCTCTGCCTTTAAGGCAGACAATTTTTCTTCCAACTCTATCATGGCCGCGGTCTTTTTCGCCACTTCTTCTCTTACCGTAGCCAATTTGTCCTGCATGCTTTGCAGGCGGACTTCTGCCTCTTGGCGACTGGTTTCATTCTGGCTGGACTCCAACTTATGGACTTCGATTTTTCGTTCCAAGTCACTGATTAACTTGGTCAAGTCCAAGAGGACAGCCTGTTCCCGCTCCATTTGCTGGGTCAAAGCATGACGATGTGATTTCAGGTGCTGATTTTCCTCTTCCAGCTGGTCACGCTGTTGGTAATAGGTGGTCAAATCCGCCTTGACCTGATCCAATTCTGCTTCCTTAGCTGTTAATCTTTCCTTGCTCCCTTTGAGCTGGGCCACCAAGACATCCAAATAGAGCTCCTTGCGCTCTGCATCCAATTCCAAAAATTTCTTGGCCGTCTGCGCTTGTTTTTCCAAAGGCTTGACCTGATTGTCCAACTCATAGATAATATCGTCCAAACGATCCAAATTTCCCTGAGCCTGGGCTAACTTGCTCTCGGTTTCTTTCTTTCTGGTCTTGTACTTGAGGACGCCAGCTGCCTCCTCAAAAATAGCTCTGCGTTCTTCCGGCTTGGAATTAAAAATCGCCTCAACCCGACCTTGGGAAATAATCGAAAATGAATCCCGTCCCAGACCAGTATCCATGAAAAGGTCATGCACATCCCGCAGGCGAACTTTTTTCCCGTCAATCAGATACTCGCTGTCGCCCGACCGATAAATCTGGCGCTCCACCTTGATTTCTTTTTCCTTCCCAGCAATAAAGCCAGAAGAATTATCCAGCGTCACCGTCACCGATGCGTAATTGAGCGGCTTCCGATTTTCTGTCCCTGCAAATATGACATCCGGCATCTTGCCACCGCGTAGGCTCTTGGCAGATGACTCACCCAGTGCCCAACGCAGACTTTCTGTAATATTGGACTTGCCTGAGCCATTGGGACCGACAACGGCCGTCACTCCACGGTCAAAAACCACCTTGGTCTTATCCGCAAAGGACTTAAAGCCCTGCATTTCAATTGATTTCAGATACATACTTATCCTCTAGCCTCCACAGCATTTTTTGCGGCGGCTTGTTCAGCTAATTTCTTGGATCGACCAGTACCTCGACCGATGACACGACCGTCTGCTGATACTTCGACTTCAAAGGTCTTGTCATGAGCAGGTCCAGACTCCGCAACGACTTGGTAGGAAATCACAATCTCTCCGTTGACCTGCAAGAGTTCTTGCAAGGTTGTCTTGTAGTCCGTCACCCGCTCGAAATTCCCCACTTCTAGGCGCGGTATCATCACCTTGTGCAGAAATTCCTCTACAGTCTTTTCGCCCTTATCCAATAGCAGAGCTCCTAAGAAAGCCTCGAAAGCATCCCCAAGAATGGTGTCGCGATTGCGTCCACCAGACTTTTCTTCCCCCTTGCCCAATCGTAGGAATTTATCAAAGCCACAGGCCCGTGAAAATCCTGCCAAAGACTCTTCCCGAACAAAGGTCGAACGCATCTTGGACATCTCGCCCTCCGGACGATCTGGATATTTCTTGTACAAATATTTTGAAATCATTAACTGAAGAACAGCGTCTCCTAAAAATTCCAAGCGCTCATTATGTGAAATTTTTAGAAGGCGATGCTCGTTGGCATAAGATGTGTGGGTAAATGCTGTTTCCAATAGGCTCAAATCTGAAAAATCAATCTCGTAATCTGCCAGTAATGTTGCGTGTAACTCTCGCATGATGTGCTCCTTTCCGGCCTCCTGACCAAAGAAAACCTATTCTATATTATACCATAGATTCCACATATAGCGGGAAAGCAACCTTGGAACAAAGGTATAAAAAGACCTTGTACTCTCTCAGTACAAAGTCCTACTAAATACCCGTTGTGCTAGTTAATTCTAGCCAAATAAAAAAACTTTGCGTATCATAAACTCAAAACAACCACGAAATGAGGGAATGATATGCAAAGCCAACATTATTATCTCGCAAATCCCAATTAAACACATGTTATTTTTTCAAAAATCTTTACCCAAGTTCTCGCTTTATATGAGCGATTTGTTCCCCAGGAGGTTCGAAATCGGCGAAACATCCACCTACAAAAACAGTCTGATGTCGTTATTATCGCTAATTATCTTTGGGCAATTCAAGAGGGCTGCCGGACGGCAAGTGCTATTTACCGTGCGATTCGTCATAATCTCTTCCCTGACAAGTTCCCAGAATACTCTCGATTTTTCCGTATCTGTCAAAATCTTGCTCAAAGTATTCAACGTATGCGCTATTTTATGGTCTTAGATCTTTGTCAAACCTGCTCGTTCGGCTTGATTGACAGCTTTCCTTGTGCCCTATGTCACCCCATTCACAACATGAGAGCTACATTGTTGTCAGAGGTGGCAGACATTGGCCATAATGCAACTAAGAAAATCCATTATTATGGCTTGAAATTTTCAGTTCTTGTCAGCAATAGTGGGTTTCCTATTGATTATGTTGTCACACCCGCATCTATTTATGATGGCGATGTTGCTTTGGAGCTACTTGAAAATAGCCCATTTCCAATCGTTTATGGAGATAAAGGATATGTGGATAGACAGACAAAGGCAGCGTTAGCAGACTGTGATATCCAGTTAATTTCTCAACTCAGAAAAAACATGATGGATTATTCATGGCTAGAAAATTACAAAATAAGTCGATTGAGGAAACCAGTGGAGACCGTATTTTCTAGCTTAGAGCAGTTTGGAATGGAGGCTTTACGTTGCCGAAACATTCAGGCGCTCAAAGTTAAGACAGAAGCTATATTACTTGTGTACTGACCCAAAAAAGTTGGACAAATAATTATTGAAAGGATTTAGTTCTGTATTGGACAGGACTAAGTCCTTTTAATTTTGCTTTGATTCGTT